>JANLFZ010000419.1 GCA_024653385.1 Thermoguttaceae bacterium
TGGTATCCGCCCCGGGCCGTGAAAAAGCGGCTAAACTTCCAGGCGAGCGAAAGGCCCGCCTCGCCGACGAACGCGGGCCGGTCGCGGTTGGCACCCAGCGTCCTATCCAGCCGGGCCGAGAATGTGCTGGCCGAGGCGAGGTTGGCGTAGATTCCCGCCTTGACCAGACCCTCAAGTCGCAGCGGCCCGCCCGCTCCCCAAAGGGCGGGTTCGGCCCCAACCTGCAATCCATACAGGAAGTTGTTCGTTCGCACGGCGATCGATTCGGCCGGCAGCGGATCGAAGACCCGTAGCGCAAACCCCTCGTGAACTTGAACCGTGCGGAACCCTACCCAGACCGGCAAGGCATCGACAACCCGGGGACGCACGCCGATCTCGAAGCTGTGGAGTTTCGAGTCGTAGTCGAGTTCTTCCGCCGGCGACCACACCGCGTCGCCAAAGCCCTCGAACCGCACTCCGTCGGGATCGGCCGCCGCGCGAGAGGCCGTCCAACGATCGACGCCAAAATACCGCAAGGCCAAGTCCATCGACGGGCCCAACGCCACCTCGAACGTGAAATCCAGCCCACCACGGGTCCCGAACGCGAGGTCCGTCGCATCGGCTAAGAGGGCATCGTCGGCTGCGCGGAAGATCGTCGCCGAAGGCCGAGCGTGGGGGCCGTCGCGCGACAAGAGGATGGCCCCGATCTCGAAGGTGCCCAACAAAGCCCTTCCCCTGCTTGCGCCCCGCGCGCACAGGTGCAGCACCTCATCGCTGTCGGACAGCGAGGATTCCACGCCGATGGGAATCGGTACCGCGCGGCCGTCCAATTGGACGAGCGACCATTCACCGTTCGGGTAGTCGGTCGCCATTACCCCCACTGGGGTGGCAACCAAGGCAACCCCGATTGCAAGCCGCATCACGCGATCCATGCTTCCAAGCCGCCCAAAAAGGATGCTCCGGTCGATCGACGGAGCTGGCGGAGGATAGCGATTTCCCATGGAGCCGTCCAGCCGACAACGACGTGAATGGACGGCCCGTACAGGTGGTTCGCCATGCTCTCGAACGGGTAAGAGCCTGCGAAGGTACAGGTTGGGCAAACGTGAAAGAGCGCGCAGCACGGAGCCCGGGGTTGAACAACGGCCGCGAGGCTTGCATGATGTACTGGTTCGCGCGGTGCCGGGCTACAGTCGCGCAAGGACACTCGCTGGGTGGTTTCCTTGGAGAAGATCGTCGTGACCTTGCGGCATATTGTGTTGACTGGGGTAAGCCGAGGCCTCGGCCGCGCGATGCTCGAAGGCTTTGTCGCGGCCGGGCATACGGTCTGGGGGTGCGCCCGGTCGGCCGAGGCCATCGAGGCGTTGCGCGCGCGGTTCGGGCCACCGCACTCTTTCGAGGTGGTCGACGTTTCCCGCGATGAGGACGTGGCACGCTGGGCTCGATCTCTCCTGCGCGAGCATGGTCCGCCGGACCTCGTGGTCAACAACGCGGCCTTGATCAACCGCAGCGCGAAACTTTGGGAGGTGCCGGCCCTCGAGTTTTCGCAGGTGATCGACGCGAACATCAAAGGCGTGGCCAATGTGATCCGTCACTTTGTGCCCGCGATGGTCCAAAGGCGGGGGGGAGTGATCGTCAACTTCAGCTCCTACTGGGGGCGTTCAGCCGCCGCGGAAGTCGCGCCGTACTGCGCCACGAAATGGGCCATCGAGGGCCTTACCGCGGCCCTGGCCGAGGAACTGCCCTCGGGCATGGCAGCGGTCGCGCTCAATCCAGGCATTATCAACACCGACATGCTCAAAAGTTGCTTTGGCCAGTCGGCCTCGAGCTACTTGAGTCCGAACGACTGGGCCAAGAAAGCAGTGCCGTTCATCCTCTCGCTTGGGGCCCAGGACAATGGGCGTCAAGCCACGGTTCCGGGCCAGTGAGGTGCTTCTTTCCGGGCTTCTTGAAATATCCTCGTTTGAGGGATGACATGGTTCCCCATAGAGCCCCCTATTTTCGCGGGTCTACGATGGTTGCCTATCTTTTGGCGATGACACGGGTCTCTCGCCACGCTAAAATCGTTCCCCACTGAGCTTGCCAATCCCAGAGGCTGTCCGGTCAGGGGGGAACCCCTTTGGCCGCGTCAGGCTCTCTATTGCTCGAAAGGCATCCGACATCATGGGCGACGGGTATGCCTGGATTCCCCACGGTGGCGGCAGCGTCGTCGCGGCGCGGACCGCTATGTTGTCCGTGCATGACGGAGCAGCTCGAAAGGGCCCCGAGTTGAAGGTGGCTCGCTTTCCCGAAAAGCTCGCTCCCGAGGATCTCTACCGCGCGGCGTACTTGTTCATGTACCTTTCGCGCCGGCTGGAGGAGCGGATCTTCGAGTTGTACCAGAAGGGCTACGTCAAGGGCACCGTGACCGTCAGCGCCGGCAACGAGGCGACGGCGGCGGGCATGGCCATGCCGCTGCGTCCCGGTAAGGACGTGGTGTCGTTTCTGCACCGCGATCTGGCGGCCCACTTGCTCTTCGGCGCCACGCCCCGGCAATTGCTTTGCCAATACCTGGCCAATGCCGAGAGTCCGACCCGGGGTCGCGAGGGCAATTGCCACCATGGCGATGCCGCCAACCGCCGGTTTCCCATGATCAGTCATCTCGGGCAGATGCTCCCCACCGTGGTGGGTGGCGTCTGGGCCGCTCGCGCCCAGGGTGAGGAGGTCTTCGGCCTGGCCGTCATTGGCGATGGCGGCACGAGCACCGGCGATTTTCACGAGGCGCTGAACGTGGCCTCGGTGCTCGAAGTCCCGGTGCTCTTTCTGGTCGAGAACAATCATTACGCCTTTTCCACACCGACCTGCCACCAGTACCGATGCCGGCGCCTGTCGGATCGGGCATCCGGGTACGGGATCGAGGGGCGCACGGTCAACGGCCTGGACGCTTGGGCCGTCTACGAGGCGGTGTACGACGCCCTGGCCGCCATGCGCGAGGATCGGCTGCCTCGGCTCATCGAGTGCATGACCCTTCGCCTTTTCGGCCATGCCGTCTATGACAAGGGAACGTACGTACCGGCCGAGAAGCTCCAGGCGTGGCGCCAGCAAGACCCCGTGCCGACCACGCGGCAAAAACTGCTCGTCGAGGTCGGAATAAGCGAGGACGAGGTGGCCCGCCTCGAGGCCGAGGCCGACGCCGAGGTGCAAGAGGCGGTGGCCAAGGCGGTGCCCTGCCCGCGCCCGGCGGCGTCCTGTACCGGCTGGCGGGTGTTCGGGCAGTGCGGTCCTCGGACCGCGAAACGCTACCAGGCGGCCAAGGTCAAGAATGGCGATGCCGTCAACCGGGCGCTCGAGTACCTTCTGGAGAACAATCCTCGGGCGTTCCTTGTCGGCCTCGACGTGGGCACGTACGGCTCGGCCTTCAAGACGTGCAAGGGGCTCTTCGAGCGCTACGGCCGCGCCCGCGTGATCGACATGCCGCTGGGCGAGTCGGGCATCGTCGGCTTCTGCCTCGGCGCGTCGCAGGTCGGCGGCGAGCCGATTATCGAGTTCCAGTTCGCCGATTTCTCCACCGAGGCGGTGACCCAACTGGGCCTGAACGCCGGCACGTGGTACTTCCGCGCGGGGCGCGAGGCCCCTTTGCTGGTGCGCATGCCTTGTGGCGGCGGGCTGACGATGGGCGCGTTTCACTCGGGCGAGTACGAGGGACTCTGGTCGCGGTTTCCCGGCTTGAAGCTTCTCTACCCGGCCACGCCCCAAGAGACCTTCGAGGCCCTGGTGGCCGGCTTTTACGACCGCAATCCCTGCCTGGTCTTCGAGCACAAGTTGCTCTATTGGACCAAGAGCGGCGACATCGACTTCGACGGCGATCTGGCGGCCGCCACACGGCCGCCAAGGGAACGACGTGACCGTCGTGGCCTTCGGCGCGATGGTCCACGAGGCCCTGGCGGCCGCCGCGGCCTCGACGCGGTCGGTCGAGGTCTGGAACCCCTTCGTGCTCCAACCGCTCGATTTGCGAGCGATCTCGGCGTCGGTTCAAAAGACCGGCCGGCTGCTCGTGGTGCAAGAGTGTGGCGGGCTACAGGGCCTGGGCGACGCGATCATCTCGCGGATCGTCCAGGAGCGCCTGGGCGATCTGGTGGCGCCGCCCCGGCTGATCGCCGCGCCCGACGCCCCGGTGCCCTTCGCTCCCGAGCTGGAGACCAGCTTCCGTCCGGCCAAGGCGCGGATTCTTGCCGCGATCGACGAGATGTTGGGGGGGGATGGTTCGTAGATGGAAGCCCAGCGTTTTCGACTGCCGCTCTACCTGCCTGCCCAGGGCGCCGCGGAGACCGAGGCCACGATCATCGAGTGGTTCGTGGCCGAAGGCGACGAGTTCAATCAGGGCGACGTGCTGGCGCAGATCGACAGCGCGAAATCGGTGTTCGACTTCCAGGCCCCTTGTCGTGGCCGGGTGATCCGGCTGCTTCGGTTGGAGAGCGAGACGGTACCTTACACGGAACCCGTGATGGAGATCGAGACCAGCGACCCGGGCATGAAGGACTGGATTCCCCCGGCCGCTGGCGCGGTCGAAGCCTCGTTGGAGCGCAAGCCCGGCCCGGCTGCCGAGGCCGCCGGCCCGGCAACCGGCGTCGTGCTGCGGGGCATTGGCGGCTACCTGCCCTCGCGGATCGTCACCAATGCCGAGTTGGTCCAAGGGTTCCCCCAAGTCGCGGAGGAGTACGTCTATCAGGTCACGGGCATCCGCCAGCGCCGCTGGGCCGCGGAAGGCGAGAAGCCCTCCGACATGGCCTACGCCGCGGCGCTGGAGGCGATCCGCCACGCGGGCGTGGCCGTGCGCGAAATCGACGCCATCGTCGTCGCCACCACCACCCCCGACTTCGCCATGCCCTCGACCGCCTGCGTGCTTCAAGACCGGTTGGGTCGCGTGGGCATTCCCGCCTTCGATGTGAATGCCGCGTGTTCCGGATGGCTTTATGCCGTGGCCGTGGCCCAAGGGCTGATTCTGTCGCAAACGGTGCGCAACGCACTGGTCGTGGGCGTGGAACTCCAGTCGCGTTTGCTCGATGCGGCCGATCGGAGTGCCCTGTTCTTGTTCGGCGACGGGGCCGGGGCCGCCATCCTCGCGGCCGGAACGAGCGGCCACCGACTGGGACCGGCCATCCTCGGGGCCGACAGCCGCGGCCTGCGCCTGGCACGCCGCAGCACCCCGGGTTATCTGGTCGCCGACAGCCAGCCGGATCTCGACCCCTGGATCCGTATCGACGGGGCCGCCTTGTTCCGGGTGGCCACCGAAGGGTTCATCCAGATCATCCGGCAGTCAATCGCCCGAGCGGGCTGGACGCCGGAGGAGACCCGCTGGGTCGTCCCGCACCAAGCCAACAGTCGTATCCTCAAGGCCGTCGCGCGGCGCAGCGGCGTGCCCTTCAACCGCTTCTACATCAATATGGAGCACGTGGGCAACACCTCTAGCGCCAGCATTCCCCTGGCCCTCAGCGAGATCGCCCCCACCCTCCAGACCGGCGACAAGCTGATCCTCTGCTCGGTCGGCGCGGGCGTGACCACGGCCGCCGTCTCGCTGGAGTGGTAAGATACCACGCCTTGTCGTCCGACGGCCGGCGCCATTAGGGCCTGTAGAACTATAAGTTGGGCAATCTTATGGAAC
>JANLFZ010000420.1:0-4378 GCA_024653385.1 Thermoguttaceae bacterium
CCCCGACCTGGTGCGCAAGGTACTGGCCAAGCTGCGTCGCGACGGGTTCCTGGCGACGTTCGCCGCCGTGCGCGAGAAGCTCGACCGCGAGATTCCGCTGGGCTACAGCGTCTCGGGCGAGGTGGTTGCGGTCGGGGCCCACGCACGCGAGTTCTCGGCCGGCCAGCGCGTGGCGTGCGCCGGGGCAGGCTACGCCAATCATGCCGAGGTGAATTACGTGCCGCGCCTTCTGGCCGTGCCCGTGCCCGAAGGCGTCAGCACCGAGGCGGCCGCGTATGCCACGGTGGGGGCGATCGCGCTGCAGGGAATGCGCAATGCCGACGTGCGCGCGGGCGAGGCGGTGGTCGTGCTCGGGCTCGGCCTGATCGGCCAGCTTGCCGTCCAGTTGCTCAAGGCCGCCGGCTGCCGCGTGGTGGGGCTCGATGTGGCGCAATCGCGGGTCGACTTGGCCGCGGCCCAGGGGGCCGACCTGGCCTTGGCCGTCGAGGCCGAGGGGCTCCACCATCGCGTGCTCGACTTCACGCGCGGTCGCGGGGCCGACGCGGTGCTCATCACCGCGGCGACCACGAGCAGCGCCCCGCTGGAACTGGCCGCCGAGCTGGCCCGCGACCGGGCCCGCGTGGTGCTCGTCGGCGTCACGGGCATGCAGGTGCCGCGCAAGGAGTATTACGAGAAGGAGCTGACGTTTATCGTCTCGCGATCCTATGGGCCAGGCCGGTACGATCGCCAGTACGAAGAGCGCGGCCACGACTACCCGCCGGGCTACGTGCGCTGGACCGAGAACCGCAACCTCGAGGCGTTTCTCGACCTGGTGGCGGCCGGCCGGGTTCGGCCCGAGACGCTGACCACGCACCGCTTCGCCATCGCCGACGCCCTGGCCGCGTTCGAGCTGATCCTAACCAACCGCGAGCCGCACCTGGGCGTGGTGCTTACGTATCCCCAGCCGGCCTCGGCGGCCCCGCCGGCGCGACGCATCGAGCTGCTCTCGCCCGCCGTGGGGCGTCCGAAGGGCACGGTGGGCGTCTCGTTTCTGGGCGCGGGCAGTTTCGCCCGATCGGTGCTCTTGCCCAACCTCGCCAAGGTGCCAGGCGTCGAGCTGCGGGGGATCTGCTCGGCCTCGGGCGTATCGGCCCGATCGGCCGGCGAGAAGTACAAGTTCGCCTTCTGTGCGTCGGCCGAGGAAGAGCTGTTGGCCGACGACCGAACCGACGCGGTGTTCATCGTCACCCCGCACTCGCGGCACGCCGACGCGGTCTGCCGCGCCCTGGCCGCGGGCAAGGCCGTGTTCTGCGAGAAGCCCCTGGCCGTGACGGCCGAGCAAGTCGCCCGGGTGCGGCAGGCACTAAACAGCCTTGCATCGTGTGCCACTGCTTGCCCGCTGCCGGAAACACCGGTTGCTGCGGAAGGTAAACCTTTACCAGCAGCGGGCAAGCAGTGCCACACCCGTTTGATGGTCGGTTTCAACCGCCGGTTCGCCCCGCTCGCCCGCGAGTTGAAGGAGCACCTCGCCGGCCGTGGACCGCTGGCCGTCCATTACCGCTGCAACGCGGGCCAGCTTGCGGCCGACCACTGGCTGGCGTCGGCCGAAGAGGGCGGGCGGATCATCGGCGAGGCTTGCCACTTCTTCGATTTCTTCCAGTACCTGACCGATTCCGAACCCGTCGAGGTCTTCGCCCGATGCCCCGGGCCGCAGACCAGCCTCGACGAGGCCCAGGCAACGGTCACCTATGCCGATGGGTCGGTGTGCCACCTTCTCTACACGACCCGGGGCCCGGCTTCGTACAGCAAGGAACGGATCGAGGTCTTCGCCGGCGGCCGCGTGGGCGTGCTCGAGGACTTTCACACGTTGTGGCTCGAATCGGAAACGGGCCGCCACACGCGCCGCCGGCTCTTCCGCCCCGACAAGGGCCACGCGGCCGAACTTCAGGCGTTCGTCGAGGCGGTCCGCGGCGGCACGGCCATGCCGATTGTGGCCGAGTCGCTGCTTGCCACGACCATGATTGCGGTGGCCGCAGTGGAGAGCATGCATCGGCAGCAACCGGTGCGGCTGGCGGATAGCGAGACAACCTTATGAACGCTACGTCGTCCGGGTACCGCATGTCGGTCCTTGAGCGGCTGCCCAACGTCAGCATTGTCCATCACGTCCAGCGGGACGGCTCGGTTTGGGGCTCGCGGGGCCGCACCGTGCTATGCAAGCGGAACGGGGTGTGGCGGCCGGTCGCCCGCTTCCCTGTCAGCATGCCGCGGGACCTCTTCGGCTGGAATCGCCCGATGGCCCGGGCAAGCCGTGCCGACAAGTGCAACGTCTATGTCAACTCTCGCGGACGCATGCTCGGTATCCGGGCGCACGCGGTCTACTCGCTGGAGCCCGACGGAAGCCTAGTGCGGCGGGCCGAGATCCAAGGAGATTGTGTCCTGCACCGCGGCATCTGCGAGGACCGGGACGGATGGACTTACTTCGGCGAGTACTTCCGCAATCCGCAGCGCGCGCCGGTCCGCATCTGGCGCTTCTCGCCGGAATTGCATCACCACGAGATCGCCCACGAGTTCCCGGCCGGCAGTATTCGGCACGTCCACTGCGTGCTCAGCGACCCATACGACGATGACGCCCTCTGGGTGACGGTAGGCGATTACTCAGGAGAGTGCTACGTGTTACGCACGCGTGACCGCTTTGGCCATTTGGAGCGGTTCGGCGACGGCTCGCAGACATGGCGCGCCGTGGTGCTGTTCTTCACCCCCGATTACGTTGCCTGGCTGACCGACAGCCACCTCGATCAAAACCATGCCTGCCGGATGGATCGCCGCACCGGGACACTCGACGTTGGTTGCCCGATTCCTTGCTCGACGTGGTATGGCACCACCACGACCGACGGCATGCACGTGGCTTTTACCACCGTCGAGCGAGGGCCGGCCATCCATCGCAGCGAGAGCCTTGTGCTCGTAAGCGACGACGCCTTCCGTTGGCACGAGGTGGGAAGCTTCCGCAAGGACGCTTGGCGGCCGCGCAAGCTGTTCAAGTTCGGTGTGATCAACTGTCCCTCGGGACCTATGCCGTCCGGCAGAATCTACATCAGCGGCGAAGGACTGGTGGGCTTCGATGGCCTTAGCCTCCGCATCGGCGTCGAACGGATGGGATGGGCCCCATGATCCAATGGCTGGTCCGTCCCCTGGTGGCCGCAAGTGCTCGCTGGATCGACACGACCGTGCCGGTCGAGCAATTGCAGGCGTTCCTTGTCCGACGGCTTCGCGAGTTCCATGCGCGGTGCGCCGTGGTCAATGTCGAGCGGTTGGCACCCGAGGTGGCCCACGACGCCCAAGAAGCTTGGCGACTCGCAGCGGCGGCCGGACTATTGCAGGACTCCGACGAAGCGATTGCGACGGAACCGCCAGGGTCCCTTTCGCCCGATGAACTCGTGCGGTGGGTCGAAGGCGTACCCGAGGGCAAAGTGGTGACGGCGAAGCGACTTTTCGCCGGAACCGGGCGGCACCTGGCGGCCCTCGAGGAGACTCGGCTTTCGAAGTATAAGGCTTTTCTCGACCGCAGCCTGGAGTCGCTATTGCGGAACGTCGAGATCCGGCGGCATGGTTCGCTTCAGCCTCTCGTTCCGCCTGTCACGGCCGAGGACGCATGGGTCGAGAAGCACGATGTGGCCATCCTGTTCGCTGCAACTGCCCGACGCCGGCGCGACCTGCGTTTCCTCAACGCGGCCATGAAGCTGAACGACTGGGCCTTTCGCTCCCACCGCCGGCTGCCCTGGGGAAGGGCGCTTTCCCGCTACCTCGTGGCGTTGGCCCAGCAGGAACTGGCTGCCAAGGAACTTCTCCTGTGATTCGAGTGGCGGTTCTTGCCCCGATCCGCACCAGTCTCTACTCGCGCCTGGTCGTCCATCTGTCCTCGATCGAGCCGGGCGTCAAGGTGGTGGCAGTCCTTGTGCGGACCCCTTGGACGTTGGCGCGAGTCACGGGCGAACTTCGCCGTGACGGTGGCCGGTTGCTCTGGAAGGCGTACCGTAAGCTGGTGCTCCGCGAACGGGCCTACGACGACCCGGCTGAAACGATCTACGCCATGGCGCGCCGGGTAAACCTGCCCGGACGCTCGCTTGGCGACCTTTCGGCAGCCGAGGGCTTCCGCCTCGCGGTCGTCAAGGACCATAACGACCAAACGGCGCAGCGAATCCTCCGCGACGCCCAACCCGACTTGGTAGCGTTTACAGGTGGCGGATTGATCCGCCCGGAAGTCCTTAGGATCCCTCGCATCGGCGTGCTCAACTGCCACTTGGGGCTCCTCCCGAGATACCGGGGCATGGACGTTGTCGAGTGGCCCTTCGTGGAGCATGATAGCAGCGATCCGCCAGCGGTGGACCGAGAGGCCCACCGC
>JANLFZ010000420.1:4388-5575 GCA_024653385.1 Thermoguttaceae bacterium
ATGGACCAGGGCGTCGACACCGGACCAATTCTGCTGACGCGGTCTCTCCGCCTCTGCCCAAATGACACGTTCGCTAGGATCCGTGCCCGCATCGAGCCGCAAATGGTCGAAATGATGCTCGATGCAATCCGCGCCCTTCGCGATGGCACCCTCGAACCCCAACCCCAGCCGCTTGAAGCAGGACGCCAGTACTTCATTCTCCATCCCCGCCTCTACGCAGCGGCAGAGAGACGGCTAGCAAAATACCTGAGGGGTGGAGAAGCGACAGCATCGACAGCTACTGCTAGCGCGAACCCAGGGAGTGCGGCTGAAACGACGGGCCTCTAAGTTCGCCAACGTGCGGTGCGCGAAACATGCCCCCTACTTCTTGTGGTTCGCCGGTCGGCGTAATTGACAAGGTGCGAACGACGTCTCTCGGCGAGGCTTACGCCATGATGAGCAAGTGGTGTTAAGGACCCTTGACGACAACTAGACCATGACCACCGTGCTCAAGCTCCCAGGCGCAGTGGTTCTCTCGGTGGAAGCGCCCGTTTCGCGAAGCGTCGCGGCGTCGGGAGATCAAGGAATCGACGGCTCGCACGATCTGCGACCAGCTTGGCATTTCGCGCCTCGGACCGCCCATATCCCGCTCCCTCCTGCGGCAGAGCGGCTTGGGATTGGAGAGGCGGGCCCGGGCGACGACGGCCCAAGTCTTGGTGCCCCGCGGCCCCCAACCGGCGACCGTTCCGTCGTCCTGGAGGGACACATGAGGATAGGCTCGCGACCGGAAAAAGGAAGGCCGATCGTCCCCGAGGAACGATTGAAGCGGATCCGCCGCGAAGGCGTTCCGTCGCCCCTCCGGGACGACAACGCAGCTTGGGCACCCCGGGGATCACAGCGATGAATCGCCGGGGTACGGTCGCCCGTGCCTCCGGGACGGGGCCCCGCGGCCCCGACGCCGGCGGACGCGCTGCGTCGGCGAGGGCCCCGTTTCGATCGCGCCGCTTGTTCCGATTGTAATGCCTGTCACACCCCGGTTTGCCATCGTCGACTGGCGATCACTGCGTCATCGCCTTGATCGTCCCCTTCGGCCGTGCCCAGAATCGATGTTCGTCGGGCTCGCGCGTTCTGAAGTAACGTCCTGATGAACATCCTCTTCTTCTCCCACTACTTTCCGCCTGAGGTCAACGCCCCGGCCACGCGCACGT
>JANLFZ010000421.1:0-1460 GCA_024653385.1 Thermoguttaceae bacterium
GTCCGGTTCGCGGCCCGGTTCGATTTCGCCATCGAGCCCGACACGCTGGCGGCCCTTCGCGACATGGCCCCCGAGATCCGCGCGGTCAGTCCCGAGCGAATCGCCACCGAGATGCAGGCGATGCTCGTCGACGCCCGACGCGCCGCGGCCGTGCGCCTGTTGGTCGAGACGGGGCTGGCCCGGGCGGTGCTGCCCGAGATCGTGCCCGACGACGCGACCCAGCCCGCACGGCTCGACGAGACCCTTCGGGTGCTCGATCGGCTCGACCCGCCGGAATTCGCCACCGCGCTGGCCACGCTGTTGCGGCGTTGGGTCGATGCCGCGGCCGCCCAGGACGTCTGCCGGCGGTGGCGCCTGTCGAACCGGCACACCGACCGGGTTGGCTGGATCCTCGCGCACCGAAGCGTGCTCGACGGCGCGCCCTCGAAGCCGTGGTCGCAAGTGCAGCGCGTGCTGGCGGCCGACGGCGCCGGCGATCTCGTGGCGATGATCGAGGCGGAAGCCCGCGCCGGGCTGGCCGATCCGAACGACGCGGCCTGGTGCCGGGCGCGACTGGCCCAACCCCGCCCGGTGCTCGATCCGCCGCCTTTGGCCACGGGCGACGATTTGAAGGAGCGCGGCCTTGCGCCCGGGCCGCTCTACAAGACGCTTTTGGACCGCGTGCGCGACGCCCAACTCGACGGCGAGATCCAGGACCGCGAGGCTGCCCTGCGCCTGGTCGATCGGCTGATCGCCGCCGCGGCAACCCGACCCGAGGAACGAGCGATGGACAAACGGACCAAGAAACGCATCGAGGCGCTCCAACAGCGCCTGCAACGCCTCCGGCAGCAGTTGGCCGGGGCGAAGAAGCAGAAGGACGACACGGCCGAGACCGCGGCCCTCCAGCGCCAGGTCGCCGAGGCCGAGGCCGAACTGGCCAAGCTCAAAGAGGGCTGACCTCACCCGGCGCCGCTGGCAGGGCGGGGGAACCACCTCCGCTAGTACTTTGCCGTCACCTTCACGGCGCCGCTTAGCCCCTTGAGTTCGATGGTTTCCTTTTCGGGGTTGAATTGCCTCCAGTCCTTGCCGTTGACCTCCACCGCCCTCATCGGCGCGGACTTGGGGTGGCGCAATCGCAAGACCACGGACTTGGGCGGATTCCGCGTGGGCATCTCGACCGTCGCGTTGATCTGGCGGTGGTCCGCGTCGGAGACGATCTGGTAGGCCACCGGGCCGAAATGCGTCGGGGCGCTGTGGACGCCGATCTTCTTGCCCTGCTCGAACCACGCGCGGGGCGTCGCGCGGGCGAGCCAGAGCGCGTCGCCGATCTCCATGACCAGCATGTTGCGGAACCGCTCCAAGAAGCACGCCTCCTCGTAGATCTTGTCCGGTGGGCCATGCACGGCGTGTTCATTGAAGAGGTAGCCCTGGCCTGGAAGAATGTCGACCGCATAGCCGTTCAGGAACGACCGGATGAACAC
>JANLFZ010000421.1:1470-5568 GCA_024653385.1 Thermoguttaceae bacterium
CCTAAGCCTAACAGACCCTCGAGGAGCGCAGGACCAGCGAGTAGCGCCAGGGCACCCATTATGCCCGCCAATCGCGGTCGGCATGCTCTTTGACGTACATGTTCTCCAGGAGCAACCGATCCTCGAGGACATCGAGGTATCCCTGGACTCGCACGTCGTCGGGAGCAAGAAGGCCCGCCGGGCTGACGAGCGCGGCAGCCGACTGGACGGTTTCCCAATACATCGGACCGACGTGGCTGCCGGAACCGTCGCGCAGCCATCCCCAGGCGCCGGTGCTCAGTCCGCGCACGTAGCACGCGAAGGGGATGACCGAGTGGTAGGTGCCGTCGCGCACCGGAACCACCGGCGACAGCGCAATGCTCCGCTCGACCGCCGCCAACAGATCCTTGCGGTATGCTTCGGCCTCCGCCTGGAGCCGGGCGCCCTCGGACGGATCGATCGTCGCCAACGCGTCGGCGAAGTTGCGCACGGCCAGCCAGTAGTAGGCCTCGGCTTCGTAGAACTGCATCCAGAGTCCGCCGCTGTCGGGCGTGACTTGCAGCGCCGGTTGAAGTCCCTTGCACCAGAGCCGTTCGCCGCCCGGGACCATGTGCTGGACCGTGCGCCGCTGGCGCAACATCCATTCGACATTGGCCTTGATTCGCGGCGCGTGCGCCGCAAACCACTTCTTGTCGCCGGTCAGCCGGTAGTGTTCCACCAGGGCCCAGCCGATGGACCCCGGGCCGAAGGCGTGGACGCCATCCATGTGGTCGCCGGCGCCCGCGGGACCTTCGGCCAGGGTCAGACAACCGAAACCGTCAGTGAAATTGCCTACCGGCCGGTCCGGCAGGGACCCGGGATGGTGTTTCGTCCCGGGCTCGACCGTGGGCTGCATCGGAAGCGACACCCACTGGTGGAATCCGTCCTCCGCGGCCTGGTGATCCCCCATCATGTCCAGCGCGGCAAGGATCATGTAGGTCTCGGCGGCAAGGATGCCATACGGGTGGTCGTTGAACCAGAGACGACCGTTCTTCGGGTTCTTTCCGCAATGGCGGGTCAGATGCCATCGGCCCAGGTTCCACTGCGCGGTGAGCCGTTCGCACGGCACTTGGACCTGCATCGGCGGTTCCGATCCGGCGGGCGGCACGGGATGAGGCGGCAACTCGCTTCCGCGCATGGCCGTGACCGCCTCTTGCCAGGTCCGTTCCGGCTGCATGCGGAGGCACTGGCGGATCGTGCGGAGGTTGCGCTTCTGCAGCTCCTTGACGAACTCGGACGCCGAGGTCGCGTTCGACGCCATGTCAAAAGGCGGCGCGTGCGGTACGGACACGGTCGTCGGCGACGCGGCGGGAAGCGTCACCAAGGACCACACGCCCGCGTTGCCGTAGGAATCCGGAAGCGGGTTCCCCGCCAGCACCCGGTCGGCAACGTCGCCAAACAGGTTCCACGTGCGTCCCTTGTCACCCGGCTCGGCAATCACCAACTCGACGGCCGTGCTGTCGCATTGATGGCCGCCCCGCCTGCCGACCGTCAACAGTATGCGGTCGCCTTTCCGGACGGCAATCTCGGCCAAATTCGCCACGCCGGCGATTGTCTGGGAACCGCCTCGATCCAGCACGCCTTCGGCCAGCGTGCTCGTCTTGCCGAATCTCTCGTGCACCAGCGACCACGTCACGCCGTCGCCGCCGCCGGGCTGGATGTGGGTCGCTTTTCCACGCACTCCGACCTTGCCGTCGAACGGGCTTTTCCAAGCCACCGCCACATCGCAGTCGCTGCCGGGATGCATGGCTGCACCGCGAGCGGGAAAGGTGATCCCCTGGACCGTTGTCGTCTCTCCGCGATTGACCGCGAACCAGGGCGACTCGGCTCGCCCCCAGCCACGGAGATGGGCGTTGCCCAGCAGGTTGTCCATCCTGGGCGCAAGCAACGTGGCGGCCCGCGATGGGACCTCCGGCGAGGCCAACGCGGGCGCGGGCAGGGTCGATGTCCGCCGGACGAAGAATCCGTACTCCGGCGCGAGGATCGGTCCGTTCTCGAGGTCCGCGGCCAGAAACGAGAAACTGCCGGACCTGGTCCACACCGTGACAATGGTCCGCGCCACGTCTTCCGGCTGACTGGTAAATGGAATCGCCTTGCGCCATCTGGACGTGCCCATGTACAGCAGACTCGTCTTCACCCCGCGGCGCGCGCCGGCCTTGGCAAGGGACCGCCATGAGGCGCGATCGCCAATCGTCGTGCCCGCATCGCCGTCCAGTGGCGCCAGTTCGCCGATGATGCCGTCGTAGGCCTCGATGCGGCCGCTGTAGTCCTTCTGCGCCGAAGCGGCGTCGTAGCCCCACTCGATTTCGATGTCCATCTTCTTCCACCGCTCCGCGACCAGCACGCGCACGGCGGGAACGGCATAGTCCGCGGCCACCCGGTTTCCGCCGAGGCTGACCACCAATCCGCAGGTGTTGTGGGAGAGGTCATAGACCAGCTTGCGCCCGCCGTCGGTGACGACGGGCGTGACCGCCTTCTTCTGGGCCTTGAGGTTGTTCCACCACGAACTGGCCGTCCCCTGGTGGTCCAGCGTCGTGATCTCCAGGGCCTCCGGCCCCGGTCGCCGTTTCTGGTCCTCAGGCCATGTCAATTCCACCTGCCGGATCGGGCGGATTTCCTCCCACAACAGCGCGCACAACACGCGCTTGACGGCCGGCGCCTCCGTGTCGACCGGCTTGTTCAGCGGCTGACCGGCAAACCGCATCACGGCCAGCCAACTCTCGGGCGTGTTGTCGGCCGCCTTGCGGTCGGCCCGATACGGATACGCGCTCGGCGCAATGTCGACCGCGGAGAACTCGGCGCCGTGCAGCGCGGCCGGCGACACGAGCAGCACGGCGACGAAGAAGGCGAGGGCAGACTGCATCGTGTTTCGGCCCCTTTTCGAGGAACCGTTCACGGGCACTATCGCAATTCTCGCGGGGAAGCCCGCAAGAATGGAACTCTCCGTTCGGGCATCGGTAGCGCCAGGCGGGGAAACCTCCATGTTCCCCCCGGAAGCAAGACCGGCGCGTGTTCCCGATCGTATCAATGGGCGAAGCCTACTGGATTAGGCGGGCTTCGACGTTGGCGATCTCGCGGTTGACGAATTGGTCGGTCAAGAACCACTCCTGATACAGACCTTCGATCTGCCTCAGGTACCAGTCGACCGACGATCGAGTCAACGTCGGCTTCACGTCCTTGGGCCGGTCCTCATCGCGGATGGGCGGGCGCATCCGTTCGGCAAGCGGCTGGTACGAGGGGTCGTAGACCAGCGCCGGCAACGTCTCGGCGGGCAAGAGGTGGCGCCAGAGGAATGCCTGCATGCGGTCCTCGGCCGGCACCGCCTCGTGGACGATCTCGCGGTCCCCGACCTTGGCGGTCCCCACGACGGTCACATTGACCGGCTTGTCCATCGCCGCGAGGGTCGTCTTCAGCCCAAGTCGCACGACCTCTTGCTTGGCCGGCAGGGTGGCGCCGGGCGACTCGATCCCCTCGGGCAGGTTCTTCACGCTCAGTTGGATCGGGCCGTCGAAGCCGTCCTTGCGCAGGGCGAAGACGGTCAGCGCGACCGACCCCTTGCTGGGGATGCAGATGCGCGACGGGATCAGACGCAACGCGAAATCGGGCTGAGGCGGGCTGATGCGAAGCCGGTAGGCGTACTCCTTGCCCGCGTGCCGCGCCGTGTCGCCGATGTGCACGTAGTACTTCCCGTCGGCCGGCAGCTTCACCATGAGGTACGAGTCGGCATGGTTGGTGTTGAGCCCCGACCCCGCGTCGTAGTGATCGTCGTTCAGCGCGAGGATCTTGCCGTCGGCCGTGGTGACCTTGACGAAGGAATCCAGGGGCGAGCCGAGGCGCCGGGCCTGGACTTCGGCGACGATGCTCTGGCCGGCCTTGGCTTCCACCTCGAAGACGTCCCAGTCGCCCGGGCGGTCCGCCCGGCCGTTGACGATAACGGGCAAAGTGACCTTCTGCGCCTTGGCGGGTTCGTCGTTGGGTTCCTGGTCGAGGCACTCGGGCAAGGTGTCCAAGGCGAACGGCACCTCGTTGGACGCGATCGCGCCGTTGGTGGCGGCGATCAGGTACTGGCCCGGCTTGGCG
>JANLFZ010000422.1:0-3707 GCA_024653385.1 Thermoguttaceae bacterium
TCGCCGCGCGCTACGAGCCCGCCCAGATCCGGGTCCTCGGCAGCCAGCCCGTGGTGCTGGCCGGGGGCGACTACTACGACGTCTTCAGCCTCGACAGCAACACGCTGATCCTTCTGGTGGGCGACGCGGCCGGCCACGGCATCAAGGCCTGCATGTCGATCATGAGCATGCGCACGTTGATCGGCATGATTCGCGACCGGAAGTACAAGGACACCGCGTCGTTCGTCGGCGAGGTGAACCGGGGGTTGTCGAGCAAGGCCATCGTGCAGGACGAGGGCGGGTTCATTACCCTATTGTACTGCGCCCTGGATACCGCCCGGAACCGAATCGAGTTCACCTCGGCCGGTCACCCCATGCCCCTGTTGCAGGATCTTACCACGAACGAGATCCGCACCCTCGGCACCGACGAGGACTCGGGCTTGCCGTTGGGCATCAGCGAGGACGAGACCTACCATGTCGTGACCGCCGACTTTCCCGAGAACTCCCGCCTGTTGCTCTACTCCGACGGCTTGGCCGAGGCGTTCCCCCTGGAGTGCAAGGACTACGGCCAGTTCGGCGAGCAAGGCATCTTCGCCAGCCTCAGGTCGTCGGCCCATATGTCGGTCCATGAGGCCATGGAGAAGCTCTTCGCCGATTCCAGCGCCTTTACCGGCGGAAGCGGTCGCCACGACGACACGTCGCTGGTCCTCGTCCAGCGGACCAATAATCGCTAGGGCATTGGGCCCTCAGTGCCCTGGGCCGAACATCACGGCATTGACGAACAGCCGCCGAAGCGCCGGGTACATGGCCCGGTAGTTCGGATCGTCGGCAAACGCGATCACGTGGCCCTCGCCCAGCGGCTGGTGGATCAGGTACGAACTGCCGGCCACCAGGGCCAAGGTTTCGGGCCAGCAGAAGCCGCTCGAAAGCAGTTGGTCCTTGCCGGCGAACGTCACCAGGCTGCGGCCCTTGGCCACCGGTGGCGGCGCCAGCACGAGGTTCCCCTCGCGGAACACGTCGAGCGAGTCGCCCACGCCGAACGTGAGCCAGTGTTCCTCGAAGACCGAGGCGCGGAGGAACGCCCCGGGCACGGGGTCGGGCGGCTCGCCGGGTTCTTCCGCGGGTGGTTCGGACGGCCGTTTGCCCGGCGCAGCAGGCTCGCCCGCCGCCGGCTTTTTGCGCACTTGGCTAGCCAGGAGCCCCACCTTCTTGTCAACCGCCCACGCCGCCGCCCCCTTGATCGCGATCAACGTCCCGCCTTCGCTGATCCACTGTTTCCAGCGCGCGATCTCCTTCTCACCGGGCGCCCCGGCGCCGCCGTAGTCCCCATCCGGCAGGATGAGCACGTTGTACTTGGCCAGATCGAGCCGGCCAAGGTGGCGCCCGGCGACGCGCGTGACCGGGTAGCCCAGCACCTGGTCGAACAGGTGCCACGTATGGCCGACGGTGTGGCGCGCCGGTTGATCCACCAGGAGAACGGCCTTGGGCGGACGCACCCACCGCACATGCGGCCCGCCGAAATGCGCCCCCTCGGTCACGAAGCCGGTTTGCGCCGCATGGATCCGCAGGCCGAACCGCTTGGCCGACTCCTCCAGGCGCGCGGCAAGGTCTTCGGGATTCTCGGCGGTTCGGAGGATCAAGGTCCCGCGCGCGAAGGTCTCCTTCTCCAGGCGGAACGGTTGATCGGCCACATGGACGCGCAGCCCCTGGCGCAGCCACTCGGCCAGCGCCCGCATCGCACGATCGCTTCCCGGGACAACATAGGCGACCTTCGCCTTCCCGCCGACGATCGCTCCCGGCGGGGGCGTTGGCTCGCACGGCTGGCTGGTCACCTCGCCGACTTCGCCGGCGGCCAGGCACTCGACATCGAAGGCCAAGGGCAGCGACCAGGCGGTCACGTCGTAGATCTCGTCGGGAAAACGCTGCTGGTTCCGCCGGAGCTGGCGATCCACGAACTCGCGGCCCATGTCCACGTGCCGGTCCAACAGGGCCCTTGCGAGGCGGCTGGCCGGCTGGGCCAGCGGGATGTGATAGCTGCCGGCCGGCACGGTTTGCTTCCGTTTCTGGCCCGTGCGCGCGCTGGTCGCGACGACCTCGACCGGGGTCGCCACGCGCCGCACCTCGATCCCGTTCCTGACGAGCAGGGCCGCCAGATCCGCGGCGCGGTCGGGGTGCCTCTGCGCCAGAAGGAAGTAGTGCCGCACCGAACCTTCGTTTCCCAGGTGGATGCCGCGCAGGCGGGCTTCGTAAAAATCCTGGGCCAGGCGCTGGCGGTTCTGGGCGGCGAACTCGATGGTCGCGATCATGCTCGTGTAGTGGCGCCGGACCGCGTCGTGCAGGGCCAGTTGCGTTTCGTCGGAGCGGTCGACGACCAGCCCGCGCACTCCGGCCTGCTCCCACAGCACGCCCAAGGCGCCGTGGAACAGCGGCCACGACGATCCGTAGCCCGGAAAGAAGTCGTCGAACATCTCGCGCGTGGTGTAGGCGAACCCGCGTTCGTCGAAGCGCCCGGCCAGGTGCCGCCCGAGCCGCTCGAGCCACTCGGCCTGAAAGGGCAGCACGAAGGGGTTCATCGGCCCGGCCGGCGGAACGAAGTAGTACGTCGCATCGTGCCCCATTTCGTGCGCGTCGCAGTACAGGTGCGGCTGCCACCGCAAATAGGCGGCCGCCTTGCCCAGCGTCTCGCGCTGGCTCTGAAGGAACCAGTCGCGGTTCATGTCGAACCCGTAATGGTTGAACCGGCCGCCCGGCCAGCGCTCGGTCCGCTCGCTGGCCAGCGGGCTGGCATCGGGCACGGGGCCGCGCATCTCGCGGTACACGTTGACGAAGCGCTCGTGGCCGTCGGGGTTCTGCATCGGGTCCAGAAGGAAGACCACGCGGTTGAGCAACGCCTCGGTTTCAGGCCGCCGGTCCGCGGCCATGTGATACGCGGCCAGCATGGCCGCCTCGGGGCTGGAGGTCTCGTTGCCGTGGATGCAGCAGGCAATCCACACCACGGCCGGAACCGACGCGGCCAGCGCCTTGGCCTTCTCGGGCGGCGTCGCGCGCGGGTCGGCCAGCGCGAGGTTCGCCGCCCGAATCGACTCGAGCCGGCGCAGGTTCTCGGGCGACGTGATCACGAGGTAGTACAGCGATCGCCCCTCGTAGCTCGTTCCATAGGAAACCATCGCCACGCGGTCCGAAGCGGCCTTGGCCAGCGATTCCAGATACCGCTCCATCTCGGCATGGCTGGTGATGTCTTCGGCCCAGGCGTGCCCCACCACGTTCTTCAGCGTCGGCACCCGAGGATCGGGTTTCAGCTCGGGCACGGGCAAGAGCCACCGCGGATCGCCGCGCCGCGGCATTGCCGGCGATTCGGCCGCCAGGACTCCGCCGACAGCCAGCGCCAAGACTACCCAGCACGACACACCTGCGCGCAGCACGTTCATGGTTGCTCGTCTCCCAGGGAGGTCACCCCGCGCCGCTCGCGACATGCCGCGCCGCGAAGAACCCCCTTGATTATGGTTGGGGCCCGGGCCGTGTCAATGAAATCGCCGCGCCGCGCGGCTTCGGGCCGGCCGCTACGCGAACAGCATTCCCGCGTAACCCACCACGTGCTGGCGGTCTCCGCCCGAGTCGGCACTGGTCTGATAGCCGACCCGCTCGCAGCGGTTCAGGCAGCCGAGCCGGCGAAGGGTCTCCATCACCAAGACGGCGGGCAGCACGCCGCACATGCTGATGCCGTTCTG
>JANLFZ010000422.1:3717-4363 GCA_024653385.1 Thermoguttaceae bacterium
ACGCGCGGGATCGAGGGCTTCGATCGCCTCGAGCGCCAGGCGATCGAGCGCCCGCGTGCGCTGGTCGTCTTCGTAGTGGTTCATGTCGGTCGAGATAACCAACAAGGGGCGTTCGGGCAATTCGGCGAGCACGCCGGCCATCTCGTCGGCGAACCGGCCGAGGCGGCGCAGATCGCCGTCGCGCAGGACAATGCCCACCACTTTCGCGTGCGGCGCCAAGCGCGCCAGGATCGGCAATTGGACTTCAATCGCGTGCTCGGCGCGGTGGGCCTCGGCGTCCAGCGCCAGGTCGGTCACTCGCTCGGCCAGGCGCCGGGCGAGTTCCGGATCCGACTCGACGTTCCCACCCGGCAGGGCCCATAGTTGATGAGGAGCGACCGCCCAGTGGGCGCCGCCCGCCGTGTGTTTTGGGCAAACGATGATGACCCGCGAGGGGATACTCACCCGGGCCAAGGTCGCCGCGGCCAGCCGGCCGGAGAACGTCCATCCCGCATGGGGCACCATCGCCCCGGCCCACGGCTCCGGCCGCCGGTCTTTCGGGAGTAATGCCTCGAGCGCGGCTTCGACGTCGCGCGGGTTGCCTGGGTAGAAGCGTCCGGCCACTGCCGGAGGCCGCACGTTGGCACCGGGCTGGGGTCGGGCAGCG
>JANLFZ010000422.1:4373-5554 GCA_024653385.1 Thermoguttaceae bacterium
AGGATTCGCGGCTCGGTCGAGGCCATGGCGGCGCTGGCCACTTGGACGCGCGCCGAACCGCGCAGCCGCGCCCGGCCCGCCGCCAAGTCGACCAACTCCGCCGCGGTCCGGCCCGGATCGAACGCCACGGCCCAAATCTCCGAGGCGACGAGCACCACCGCCCGGCGCTTCGGGTCGATCGCCTCGAGACTCGCCTGGCCAAGCGTGCCATGAAGAACCGGGTCCCAAAGCACCGAAACCCCGCAGGCAACCCGGGTAAGCGATCCGGCCCCCTGCCGGGCCAAGGGGATTGCCCGGGCGGCGGCCTGAGTCAGACCGAACAATGTTGCCTGGAGCGGCAGGTTCGCACCTGTCGAGACCTTGCCGAACTCGATCGGTTCGTCGGAGCCCGGCAGACGCACGCTGAGCACCGCGCCGCAGACGCTGCCGTCGAACCCGCCGGGCAGATAGAAGTCCGGCGTGGCGCCCAGGACGAGCCGTTCGAGGTTGCCGCGACAGAAGTCGGCCAGTTCGAGCAACTCGTGTCGAGTAGGACCGCCCGGCGACTCGGCCGAGGCCTGCGCCGGCTCGCCCAGCGCGGCCTTCAGCCGGCCGCGAATCGCGTACCCCTCGAACGTCATCAGCGTCGTGTCGTCGTCTTTCCACGCCTGAGCGGGCAGGCCGGCCTTCAGGCAAACCTGACGCAGAAAGCCCACCGCGTCCAGGCCGTGTTCGACGGCCACGCTGGGCAGCAACAATCCCCGGTTATGCCCCCGCGCGATTTGAAGTCCGTGCTTGCCGATGACCACGGCCTTGGCCCGTTCTTCCCCGCGGTACGTGACCGGCTTGCAGCCCCACAGCAGCCACACCTCCATGTCGAGATCGTCGAGTTCGGCGGGCGAGATCGGGGGAAACCGAGGGTCCTCGCGCGCGGCCCGAACCGCCGCATGCTCGAGGGCCTCGGCCAGAGGCACCGACGATCCCAGGTATCCGCAGCACGACCGGAGTTGCCCGGACCGCTTCAAACTGACGAACGAGCCGAACACGGGGGCTTGGGAGACCTCGCCCAAGACCTCCTCGAGACGTTCGGTCGAGACACGCCGCACGGCGGCGGCCACGCGCCGCCCCGCGGCGTGGAAGATCTGTTGCTCCTGCTCCGGCGTCAATTCGGGGCGCCGCGAGGCGGCGCCGCCGGGCTCCGA
>JANLFZ010000423.1:0-4129 GCA_024653385.1 Thermoguttaceae bacterium
CCGCCGGGCCGCCTCGCGCGCTGCTTGCACGGCGGTCGCAATGCTCGAACAACCTGAAGCAAATCGGGCTTGCGATCCACAATTTCCACGACGTGTTCAAGGTGTTTCCCGTCGGCCAGCCGGACGACGACAACGACAACTACGCCTGGAGCGCGTACGTGTTGCCGTTCATGGAACAGAAGAGCATCTACGATCAGCTTGTCGCCGGTGGCGCCGCGCTGGTGTACATGAAGGGCGGCGACAATCTCGAAGTGCATGGCGCCATCAAGGAGATTCCCGGGGTCAGTCCCACCTTGCCCGCCGGGCACCCCGTGCGGAATTGCGACACCTACAACTGGTGGTCGCAAGTCAGAAACAACCATGGCAACAGTGTTGCCAAGACGGCACTGAACGCATTCATCTGCCCCAGCGACACCCTGCCCAAGTTCGACAACAACGGCTACGGCAAGTCGAACTACTGCTGCTGCCTTGGGGACGAGGGCCCGTGGGTCAGCTATCTGAGTTCGTCGGGCTCGGCAAGTTGGAGCCGGCCCAGCGGCCAGAGCGAGCAGACCGGCATGTTCCGCCTCGCGCAGACCAACGACTTCCACTACGTCACCGGCTTCGCCGATCTTCGAGACGGTTCGAGCAACGTGATCGCGGTCGGCGAGGTGAGCGAGACGGCCAACGTCACCGCCAACCGAATCGATCGGGTCTTTCCTCTGTGGGCCGGTGGTAACAACGACTGGGCAGGACAATGGCGCATCCCCTCCTGGGCCCGTCTGACCGGCGCCTGGACGTTCATCAACAACCGGCAGGTCAACGACATCGTCAACGGACTCAGCCCGTCGGATTACAGCTTCGGCAGCCAGCACCCCGGCGGCGCGCAGTTCCTCCTGGGCGATGGCTCGGTGCGATTCCTCTCCGAGACGATCGACACCACGCTCTACGCCCGGCTGGGCAACATCCGCGACGGCAACCCGGTGCAAATCCCGTAGGCCGGTCGTTATCGGTGCGTCTTTGTCGTTCTTGCCGCTTCGCGGCCGCAAGCGCCGCGAAGCGGCACGTTGGTCAAGGCGGCTCTCTGTGCGGGCCGGGTATGCTTCTGGGTACTTGCAGCGAAGGATCTCGCGATGAATCGTCCTAGACTTGTAGGCGCTTGGGTTTCTTGGGTTGCCGTGGCCGCCGTGTTGGCCGGGCTGGCGGGGTGCAAGCAGAGCGGGGCCGAGTTCAAGGTGGCCCCGGTCAAAGGCAAGGTCGTTCATCAAGGGCAGCCGGTCAAGGGAGGCAGCATCACGTTCCAGCCCGTCGGGGTCGAGGGGACCAAGGCGGGCGTCAAGGGCAAGCCGGCCACCGGCGAGGTCAAGGACGACGGCACCTTCGTGTTGTCGACGTACGGCAAGGAGGACGGCGCGGTCGTTGGGAAGCACCGCGTGATGTACATGCCGGCGATTGCGGGTGCCCAGTCGTACGACGAAAAACCCAAGCCCTCGCCATATGCCGGACTGGCGCCGAAGGAGAAAGAGGTCGAAGTCAAGTCTGGTCCCAACGACATCTCCATCGAACTCGTGCCGTCGTCGTAAACCGCTCGCAAGCCCGTCTCCCGCACCCAGACGGCCATTCGAGAGGCTCGAAAGCGGGAGGGGAGCAGACGGCCCCCCCTCGCTTTGGGGTAGACCGCGCCAAATCTCTTGGCCGATGTCCAGGGCCCCTAGCCTGAGGAAGGGGTTCCCTGTACACTAGGGCTACTTGTTCGTTCGCTCACCGACCGCTCGGTTGGTGACCGTCCGCGGCGCGGCTGCGGGGTGGCGGATCGTGTGTGTACTCTTGCCAAAGGAGATCGGATTGTGAGAAGGACGCTGTTGTCGGCGATGGTCGTCGCCATCCTGCTGGGCTCCGGTGGTCTCAGCCTGGCGCAGAAGGAAGACGGGGGCAAGCCCCTCGTCACTGTGGCGTTTTCCGGCTACCAGGCCCTGATGAAGGACCTCGAGTGGATCGACGGCTTGGCCGGCAAGCCGGGCTTGCCCAAGATGCTCCAGGCCCAGATCGCGATGGTCACCGGCGGCAAAGGACTGGCCGGGCTCGACCAGAAACGCCCCTGGGGGCTGATCGTCAAGGCGGGGTCGGGCGACTTCCCCCTCCTGGCCTTTGTGCCGGTCACCAATCTCAAGCAACTGCTCGGCGCGCTTCAGGGGGTCGTTGGCGAGCCGAGCGAGTCGGACGGCATCTACGAATTCTCGGCCGGCTCTCAGACCGTGTACGTCAAGGAAGTCAAGGGCTGGGCGTTCATCAGCCGCTCGAAGGAAGGTCTGGATGCGGCCCCGGCCGATCCGGTCAAGGCCCTCGCCGGCCTGCCCGAGAAGTACACCATCGCCGTCCAGGCCGCGATCAAGAACATCCCCGAGGAACTCAAGCAGATGTTCCTCCCCCTGCTGCAAATGGGCATGCAGGCCGGACTGGAACAGATGCCCGGCGAGTCCGACGAACAGTTCGCTCTGCGCAAGAAGATGAGCGAACGGGTGATGGAACAGTTCACCACGATGGTCAACGAACTCGACACGTTGACCTTCGGCCTGGGCGTGGACGCGCAGGCCGGAAACATCCACTTCGAGTACACCATCACGGCCAAGCCGGGCACCGCCACGGCCAAGCAGCTCGCCGACGTGGGTGAGACGAAGACCGCTTTCGGCGGGTTCCTGATGAAGGATGCCGCCGCCGCGATGAACTTCGTCAGCAAGCTCCAAGAGGCCGACATTGCCCAGGTCGAGGCGCTCGTCGCGGCCTCCCGCGCCAATGCCCAACGCGAAATCGACCGGCAGGAACTCTCCGACGAGGACAAGAAAAACGCCAAGCAATTGCTCGGCGACTTGATCGACGTGCTCCAGGCCACGTTGAAGGCCGGCACGATCGACGGCGGCTTCGTCCTCAAGCTCGATGCCACCACGGCCGCGGCCGCCGCCGGCATGGCCTTGGCCGACGGCCAGAAACTCAATGCCACCGTCAAGAAGCTCGTCGAGCAAATCGCCAAGGACGAACCCCAAGTCGCCAAGCTGATCAAGCTCGACGCCCAAGAGCGCTTCCCGGCGACATGATTCCAGCCGAGGGGCAAGCCAGGGAGCATTTCCAGAAGCTGGTCGGGCAAACATTCGACGTGGTCGTGGCCATCGGCGACACGGCCGCCTATGTCGCGGCCGGACGCGACGCGGCGACGCTCATCAAGACCGTGATGGACCAGTCGAAGCAATCGGCCGGCGCGTCCGTCCCGCCGGCTCAGTTGTTCGTCGCCGGCGCGCCCATCGCCCGGTTCGTCCAGGCCGTTGCCGACGAGAACGACAAGGAGGACGCGGCCAAGGCCGTGAAGATCCTCGAAGGCGCCGGCGGAAAGGACCGCGTCACCATGACCATGACCGTCATTCCCAACGGGGCGAAAGTCCGGCTCGAAGTCCAGGCCGGAGTGGTCAGTCTGCTCCGATTGGCGCCGATCCCCAAGGCGGGCGACGAGTGACCCGCCGGAAACAGCCGTAAGGCCCCTCCCTCGTCCCCTGTGCCACGGCTGCCGTGGCACAGGGGATGCAATCCAAGTCGCCATCCGCTGGTTGCCCTCGCTGGCGCGTCGGGTGCGAAGCTTGCCACGGTTGCCCTCGCTCGCGCGTCGGCGGCGGGCGTTGCCCCGGTTGTCCTCGCTGGCGTCGGGGCAGGAGCTTGCCCCCGTTGCCCTCGCTGGCGCGTCGGGTTAGTATGCCGGGCGTGGTGGGCGCATCGCATCGACTTGGTGGAGGACGGGCCATGACGCGAGTGATGTGGAAATCCATCTGGGGCGGGCTGTTCTTCGGGGGGCTTTGGACGACGCTTATCCTGCCTGTGGCAGGGGGCCGGGCGTCTCTGGGCGACGTGCAGAGCAGCGCGGCCGGCATCGACATCTCCCAAGGCATCGGCGTGGTCCTTGGACTGCCGGATTCGCGCGGCCCGGAGTTCGTGATCGACCTGGCGTCGCGGCGCGAGCTGCTCGTGTACTTCCAGGCGCAACGCCCCGACGAGGAGGCGGCCGTTCGCAAGGCCGCCGAGGCGGCGGGCCTGTTGGGCAAGCGCGTCTTCGTCGATCGTGGTCCGTGGCGCCGGATCCACCTGGCCGACAATCTCGCCGGGGCCG
>JANLFZ010000423.1:4139-5550 GCA_024653385.1 Thermoguttaceae bacterium
CGTGTGGGTTTCCCCGGCCGCCCGCGGGCACGTCTCTGACGAGGAGTTGCTCCGGGTATTGCATCCCGAGGGGAGGGCCACGATCGGCGACCGGCAGATCGTCAAGCCGTTCCCGGCCGGGATCGACTTCTGGAGCCATCCGTTCCACGGTCCCGACAACAACCCGCAATCGCGCGACCGATTGGCGCGCATGCCCTATCGGACCCAATTCCTGGCCGAGCCCATGTTCTGTCCCATGCCGGAGGTCACCGTGGCGGCCGGCGGCCGGGTCTTCAAGGCGTTCGGCCACATCGCGCACAAGGCGAACCAGAACCCCATGCTCAACACGCTCTTGGGGATCAACGGATACAACGGGGCGATCCTGTGGCGCCGTCCGCTGCGCGAGGGATTCGTGATCCACCGGAACACCATGATCGCCACGCCCGAGGTGCTCTACCTGGCCGACGACCAATCGTGCAAACGCATCGACGCCCGCTCCGGCCAGGTCCTCGGCGAGATCGTCATTCCCGACGGCGTGGCCGACGGCAAGGTCTGGAAGTGGATGGCCCTCGAGGCGGCTCCCGGCGGGCGCGACGTGCTGTACGCCCTGGTCGGCGGCGAAGAGATCCGCCCCAAGACGGTGCGATCCCAGGTTCAAGGGCTTGGGCACTGGCCGTGGGGCATGTGGGAGGGCCACGAATACCGCGACCCAAAGACCAACTTCGGGTTCGGGCGGACCTTCGTGGCCATCGACCCCAAGAGCCACGAGATCTTGTGGCGGCACCGCGAGGACGATTATGTCGACGGCCGCGGGGTGTGCATGAAGGGCGGTCGAATCTACTACTATTGCCCCGAGAAGTTCCTGGCATGCCTCGACGCCCGCGATGGACGGGTCCTGTGGAAGCGGTCCGACCCCGACCTGCTCCGGGCGATCGGCCGGACGGGTCCGGCCCAGAATCCCCGGGAAGGCTACTCCACGACGAACTACTTGAAGTGCAACGACAAGTACGTGTTCTTTGCCGGCCCGCAGCGGCCCAACCTGGTCGTGGCCTCGGCGGCCGACGGACATCTCGTGTGGCACAAGCAGGGCGGCAACCTGCACCTGATCCTCCGCGACGACGTCTTCTACGGCGTCGGCCCCGGTGGGAGCAAGATTGCGTACGGCACGTGGGAAACGCTCGCCGCGCTTCCCAACCGCCGCTCGTGCACGCGCGCCACGGCGAGTGTCGATAGCGTCTTCTACCGGGCGCCCGAGGGCACCATACAGATCTGCACCGAGGACGACCACGCCCAACACCTCGCGCCCATGCGCCCGCCCTGCCAGGACGGCGTGGTGATCGCGCACGGGCTGCTCTATTGGGGGCCGTGGATGTGCGGCTGCCCGCTGTCGTTCTACGGCCACGTGGCCTTGGCGCCGGCCGGCGCGCCGCGT
>JANLFZ010000424.1 GCA_024653385.1 Thermoguttaceae bacterium
GCGGCGACGCGACGGCGGACGGGGCGAAACGCGCAGCGGCCGGGCGGACCGGCCGGCGCAACCCGCGGTGCCCCCGCACCGAAAGGGGGGGCCTTGCGTCGCACTCCGAGCAAGGTATAATCCGAGACGACAATTGGGCGCTCGCCGGCATCCGTAGCGGCACTGTCGGCTTGGAAAGAGCAACTCCACCGTGGGCCGAGCCCCGAAATACCGGGTCGGTCGCGGTCGGAGTTTTTTTGTTGGAACGTGGAGCCGCATTATGCCCCGCTTCGATCTTGTTCCCCGTCAGGTCCCCCCGGTCGAAACCAAGTACCGCCGCATCAAGACGCCGATTCCGGTGCCGGAGTCGATCCCCATCCTCCAGCGGCTCCGGCAGTTCGAGCCTCAGTCGATGAGCGGCCAACCCCCGGTGTTGTGGGACCGGGCCGAGGGGATTCAGGTCTACGATCGTTGGGGCAACATGTGGCTGGACTGGTCGTCCGGGGTGCTGGTGACCAACGCGGGTCACGGCCACCCGGCCATCCGCCAGTCCATTCGCCAACAAGTCGACCACGGATTGCTGCACAACTACTGTTTTCCGTCGGAGGTCCGGGCGCAAGCCGTCGAGCAACTCGCCCGCGTGTCGCCGGAAGGACTCAAGAAGGTCTTCCTGCTGACGACCGGGGCAGAAGCCTGCGAGTGCGCGATCAAACTCGCCCGCACCTGGGGCCGGAAGCTGGCCGGCGACCGGAAGATCACGATCGTGACGTTCCATAATGCGTTTCACGGGCGGACCCTTGGGGCCCAGATGGCCGGCGGCATCCCGAAGCTTAAGGAGTGGATCGTCAACCTGGACAAGAACATGGTTCAGGTGCCCTTTCCCGACGGCTTCCGCTGTCCCGACACACGGTTCGAACGCTTCGTGGAATCGCTCGACGCGATGGGAGTGACCGGGGATTCGGTGGCGGGCGTGATGACCGAGACCTACCAGGGAGGCAACGCCAGCTTCGCCCCGCCCGAGTACATCCAGAAACTCCGCGCCTGGTGCGACAAACACCGGGCGCTGTTGATTTTCGACGAGGTGCAAGCGGGGTTCGGGCGCACGGGCACCTACTGGGGATTCGAACATTACGGGGTGGTGCCCGATCTGATCTGCTGCGGCAAGGGCATTTCGAGCGGGTTGCCGATTTCGGCAGTCATCGGGCGGCAAGAGGTCATGGACCTCTATCCGCCGGGGTCGATGACGTCGACGCACACGGGCAACCCGGTGTGCGCCGCCAGCGTACTGGCCAACCTCCGGGTGATCGAGGAAGAAAACCTGGTCGAGCACGCCCGGGCGATGGGCGAGATCCTCCAGCCGGGGCTTCAGGCCATCCGGCAGCGGTTCCCACACCACATCGGCGCGGTCCACGGCAAGGGCATGGTCGCGTCGTTGCACATGGTCAAGCCGGGCGGAATCGAGCCCGATGCCGACCTGGCGTCCGACATCGTGCGCCGCTCGGTCGAGAAGGGCCTGTTGATGTTCGCGCCGGTGGGCTATGCCGGCGCGTCGGTCAAGGTGGCCCCGCCCTTGGTGATGGACGAAGAACCCCTGCGCGAAAGCCTCGCGGTACTCGAAGAAGCGATCCAGGAGGCCGTCTCATGAATCCCGTGCTGGAACCGCTCGAAGTCGTTCTGGTCGGCGGCGGGATGATCACCCACGACCAGATCCTGCCCTCGCTGTACCACCTGCAACGGCTCGGCGCCGTGGGGCCGATTACCGTCTGCGCGCTGAACTCGGCGCCGCTTAGGACCCTGGCCGAGGCCCAAGGGTTGCGCGATGCCTTTCCGGGCCGGAGCTTTCGGGCGGTGCCGGCCCTCGACGAGCCTCCCGATCGCATCCAGCCCGAACGCTATCGCGAGGCCGTTGCCGCGCTCGGGCCGCGGAACCTCGTCGTGGTGGCCGTGCCGGACCACCTGCACGACGCGGTCATCCGCACGGCGATCGAGCACGACCAGCACGTGCTGACCGTCAAGCCGCTGGTGCTCAAGTACGCCCAGGCGGCCGAGATCGAACGCATGGCGCGGCGGCGCGGGCTGTTCGTGGGCGTCGAGTACCACAAGCGGTTCGACCGCCGCGCCCTGGACGCCCGGGGGCTCTACCGCCGCGGCCGCTTCGGCGAGTTCCGCTGCGGCGAGGCCAAACTGATCGAGCCCTACTACTACCGCCACTCGAACTTCCAGAACTGGTTCACCCGCGAGAACAGCGATCCGTTCACCTATGTCGGGTGCCATTACGTCGATCTGGTGTACTTCATCACCGGACTGCGACCGGTCGAGGTGGCGGTTCGCGGCGTCGAGGGGGCATTCCCCAACGGCAACATCGGCTACCTCTGGACGGCGGCCCACGTGGTTTGGGAAAACGGCGCGGTCTTGAGCGTGACCAACGGCTTGGGCTATCCCGACGAGGGGGCCGGCACGAACGACCAGGGCTTGTGCATGTTCTGCGAGGGACCCGATTGCGGCGCCCTGCTGCGGCACGACGACCAGTTCCGCGGCGTCAGCCATGCCTATGTCGACCGCCGGGCGGGCGCGGTGTTCCGTTTCGTTAGCCCCGACTACTTCCGGCTGGTCCCGTGGGAAGGCGAAGGCCTGCGCCCGGTCGGCTACGGATACGATTCGATCGAGGCGCTGGTGCAGGCGGTCCACCGCGTCAATGCGGCCGGGACGGGACGGCCGGAGAGCGAGGCGGCCGACCGGCGACGCGAAGTCCTCGACGAGATCGACCGCCGCGGAATCCTCGCCACCCCCGCCAACAGCTTCATCAATGAGCTGGTGACCGAGGCCGCCCGAGCATCGATCGTCGAATCGGGCCGGCGAGTGCGGATCGACTACACGGGCACGCCGACGTGTACTCCGCTGTGAGCACGGCCGGCCGCCCGGATGGCTTGCGCGTTCGGCGAGGCCCAGTCATTCAGCCGTGTGGCCGCGAAGACTTGAATATCAATGGAATTCAGCAGAGGAAGGCCGGCTACACCCTATTCCGAATCCCGAAGTCCTTCAGCGCCACCCGGAAATGCGGTATGAGGATGCATTCTTCAAACAGACCGAGATCCTCATCAGGGATTCGTACGAACGTCGAGTTCTCGTTGGGGGTCCACCATTTCTTAGGCCCCTTATAAGGCTTGATGGGCTCGGCCAAGCGGATTAGCCGAAACGGCCGGTCGACCCAACCCCCGCCCCAAGCGCAAAAGATGTTTGGGGGTCCAGAGAATTGCCCGAGCAGATAGATGCCCTTGTTGCCATGCGTAAGATAGAAATAGTCGCCGATGGGCGCTTCCATGAACATACGGCCCTGAGATATTCCGGCCCCACCCTTAGGCGCCGTGGTGGAATGAACGTACACGAACCGGGTTTCGATGGACTGCAGGATTTCCTTCTCGGTGAACTCTTGGGCACCTTGCGACAGTTTCCAGAAACGAGGTAGCCAAGTATCTTCGGCCATGGCCGGCTTCTCCGTTAGGGACGTTCCGTTCGGGGGACACGCAACCTGTTAATTCTGGTCTGAATTCTGGAGTCTTGTAAATTGCCGAGTCAAGGCCAGTTACGTCGACATAAGTCCATATAACGGTTACACAATGGCCGACGACGATGGCACGAAAAGGTCCATTCGAGGACATGTCCGGAATCGTGGCAGTGCCGGGCGGTTTTTCGATGTCCTTGCCGGTAGGTCATGCCGCCCATGCTATTGCCACGCCGCACTGCTGGACAAGCCACCAGTCGCACCCGCGCGGGGAATTGGCCAAACTGGCTTGCTGGATCCATCTTCCAACCGCGGCGATCACCGAGAAGCCAACGCCTGGCCGGCGTAAGCAAACGCCCGCTATGAGCGATTCGAGGAGAAACGCGGGAAGATGGAACGAGTCGCGCGATCGAACATCGAGGCTTGGATTATGGGGTGAAGTATGACGGTGCGATCTTGGGCGGCGGGGATTGTCGTGATGCTCTTGCTCGCCGGTGCCGCGTCGGCCGACTGGGACTACGGGGGAATGCTCGACCCGGCGATCGATACGCCCGGCGAGCCGTTTTCCTATTTTTGGCATCCCACCGACGTGATCGGCACGCTCTACGCCCCGGTGGCCAGCGAGGTCACGCCCGAGGGCTACGTGTACACCGGCTTCGGCGAGCTGATGTTTTTCACCGGCAATCCGCCCGAGCCGGTCAACGTGCGGATCAAGACCCTCGAGCGAGGCTGCCTGCCGATCGTCCGCTACCACTTGCTGCGGGACGGGGTGCGATACGAGTTCACGCTCTTCGCCGCCGACTTGGGCGGCCCGCTGGCCGGGCTGCCGGTGAATTTCGTGCGAGTCGAGCTGGTCAACGAGAGCGGCCAGCCGCGGGCGGCGTTCCTGAGTTCGGCGTACCGCTTCTCCGCTCCGATCACCAACCAGTACGGCATCCCCGATTACCGCTTCGGTCAACGCTTCGATCTGATCCCCAAAGCGCTGGTCGATGGCCAGACGTCCCACAACCCGGCATGGGTTTACTCGTTCACCAAGAACAGCGTGGTGCGTGGTGGGCGGATGCTGTATCAGTTCCCCACCAATCCGCGCCCGCAACTGGCGGCCCTGATCGAGCACGGCATCGGGCTTCAGGCCCTGCGGTACTTCTCGGGCGTGGTGGAGGAACACGGCCCCCCGCGCGTGCCCCATCGCCCGGAGACGCCCGTCGGTTTGGTCATGTATCGCGTGCCGCTGGGACCCGGCGAGTGCCGCGAGCTGGTCTTCAAGATGCCGCTGGCGCCGCTGCCGAAGGACTCTGCCGAGGCAAGTCTCGTCGACGCGGCCGATTGGGCAAGCCATTGGCGGCGCACGGCGTCGGCATGGAACGAATTGGTGGTCAAGCCGGCCCCGCTCGTCTTTCCCGAGCCGAAGGTGCAGCAATACCTGCTGGCCAACACGATCTACAGCCTGCTGGCCATTGACAAGATCGGCTCCGATTACGTGATCAACGTCAACAAGTTCCAGTACCACCGTTGTTATGTGGGCAACGGGTCCGACATGATCGTGGCCCTGGATTTCATGGGCCACACGGAGCCGTCGAAGCAGTGCCTGTTGTATTTTCGGAAGACGCAATTCCCCGAAGGATGTCTGGGCCTTCCTTTCCTTAAGTTGGACCAGCAGCACTGGTGGGAGATGAACGGATACGTCCTCTGGGCCTGGCGGCGACATTATCAACTCACCGGCGACCGTGATTTCCTTGCCCAGGTCTATCCCGGGGTCATGCCGGCGGTGAACTGGATTCGCAAGCACGCCCTGAAAGACCCGATGGGACTTGTTCCCCCTGTCAAGATCGCCGACGACGCCATGCTCGCGGGCGTCCATCAGACGGGACAGAACCTGTGGATCCTCATCGGCCTGAAAAGCGCGGCGGGCATGGCCGAGGCGATGGGCAAGGCCGACGACCTGGCGGCGATCCGCGCCGAATACGATCGCTACCGGGCGGCGTTCGAGAAGCTCTTGGCGGGCCAAACGGCCAAGAGCGGCAACGTCATCCCGCCGGGCATGGAAGAGACCCTGGC
>JANLFZ010000425.1 GCA_024653385.1 Thermoguttaceae bacterium
CACTCGCGAGGCTGAGACGGCCAAGCGCGAGATCGAGTACTGCCAAAACGAACTGAAAGAACTGGGGCTGCAAACCGCCCTCGATGCGGCGGGGATTATCGACCCGACGCCGACCTCCGATCTGCTCAGCGCGGCCAACAGCATTCGCCGCAAGGACTACGTGGGAGCGGGGCTGACCCTCTTGGGCGTGGTGCCCTACGTGGGCGACGCCTTGGGCAAGACGGCCAAGGGGGCCTTGATCGCCTCGCGCGTCGCTCGATTGAAGTCGCGGCTCGAGTCGGCCCTTCGGGCCCTGAAGGTGGCCGAGGCCGCCATCCAACAAGCCAGAAAACTCAACCGCGCGCAGAAGTTGCTCCGGCATGCCCTAAGCGCGGTCGAAAAAGCGGCCATCCGACTTCATAAAGAACTGCCGCTCCTTCGCAATCCGCGGCTGCTAAAAAAGCACCCCGGGCCGGTTCCCATCAAGGACCTCGTCGGCGAACTGATCAGCAAGGGGTTCTACCAAGTGAAAAAAGGCGAGCACGGTCTTCAGGGCTTGCCGGAAAACAGCGACATCTTCCTTCGCAAGATCGTGGTCAACGGCGAAGAGGTATACGATTGCGTGCGCATCGATCGGCGCTTTCCCAACCCGGGTTTTAGCCGGGGCGTGTCGAAAACCCCGTCCCAGATCCAATCGGGCGACAAACTCTCGCGGCGCGTCCATTCGACGCTCGACGCGCCCGAGGTGCCCAGCCAGAAGGAGATGGTGACCGACATGCAGAGCGGCCGGCTGTTCAAGGGCGACTTCTCGCACTGGCATCACGAGCAGTTCGCGGCCACCGAGAAGAACCTGGCCAAGTATCTGACGCCGCCGCGCCGCGGCCCGGACGGCCGGATGATCTTCGAGCAGGTTCCCGGCCTGAAGAAGTACGACGCCAGCGGCCAGTTGGTGGGGCGGTAGCGGCCCGCGACACGGTCGGTCGGGGCGATCCGACGGAGCCCAGGACCGTTCACCCCTCTTGCGAGGGATCTTCTCATCGACCCCGAGTCCCCGAAGGCGAGCTGCCCCGACTCGGCCGCACAATCGTTGAACTCGCGCCGGGGGAATTGCCGATCGGTGCGCATGAGAGCGACCTTGGCGGCCTGGCAAAGGGCGGGCCGCCGGAAACCGCCTCAGGAGGCTCTCGTGCCGGCCGAGTCCCCCAGGATTCCCAGCTTCCGCCCGCGCGCGGTCGCCAGCGTGTTCCAGGCGATCTGGTCCTTCGTGCGCCACCCGCGGCGGTCCCTGCGCCACTGGCGGCTCCGCCGGATGACCCCGGAGCAGGTCTTCAACGACATTTACCGGAGGAACGCCTGGTCGTCGGCCGAATCGGTCTCGGGGCTTGGATCGGGCTTGGACCAGACCATTGTGATCCGCAGGGAACTGCCGGCGCTGGTTCGCGAGTTCGGCTGGCGCTCGATGCTCGACTTGCCCTGCGGCGATTTCCACTGGATGAGCCATGTCGAATTGGACCTCGACTACCTCGGCGCCGACATCGTCGACGACCTGATCCAGCGCAACCAGGCCCGGTATGCTGGTCCAGGCCGGCGCTTTGTCAGACTCGACCTGCTGGCCGACCCGCTCCCGGCGGTCGATGTGGTCCTCTGCCGCGACTGCCTGGTTCACTTCTCCCACGCCGATGTGCGCCGGGCACTGGCCAACCTTTGCGCTTCGGGATCGCGGTTTCTGTTGACGACGACGCACGTCCACGCGCACGGCAACCGCGACATCCCCACCGGTGCCTTCTGGCCGTTGGACTTGCAGGCCGCGCCGTTCTTGCTTCCGCGGCCGATCCGCCTGATCGACGAGCGCTGCACCCACCGCGGCAGCCTTGGCGCGAAGTGCCTGGCCCTGTGGCACATGGAAGACGTCGTACCCCGCCCGGCTACCTCGGCGGCCGCGTGACCGCGATCGGGCAGGGGCCCACTCCATGAAGCCCGCTTGCACGGGGCCAGCGCGTCGGCTACCGTGGTGCGTGTCCCCATATCGCGGCAGCCTTTCACAGGAGCGCGCTGATGAGCACCCCCAAGCACCCGGCGACAAGGCGGCAATTCCTCGAGCGTTCGGCGAAGTTGACGGCGGCCTCCGTGGCCGGCGGATTGGCCCTCTCGCGGGCCGTACATGCCGCCGGCGACGACACGATCCGCGTGGCCCTGATCGGCTGTGGCGGACGTGGCACCGGCGCGGCGATCGAATGCCTCAACGTCCCCGACCGCCTCAAGCTCGTGGCCGTGGCCGACGCCTTTCAAGACGCGGCCGAGCGCGCGGCGGACGCCATCAAGAAAAAGCATCCCGACAAGACCGACCTGCCCGCCCAGCGCATCTTCTCGGGGTTCGACGCCTTTCGCCGCGCGATCGACTGCGGCGTCGATCTCGTGCTCTTGTGTTCGCCGCCGGGCTTCCGGCCCGAGCACTACCGGCTGGCAATCGAGGCGGGCAAGCACGTGTTCATGGAAAAGCCGGTCTGCGTCGATGCTCCCGGCTACCGCTCGGTCATGAAGACCAACCAGCTTGCCGATCAGAAGAAGCTCAAGGTCGTCGTGGGGCTCAACAGCCGCCACACCGCGCCGATCATCGAGACCATGAAGCGTGTCCATGCCGGGGCCATCGGCCCGATCCAGTTCTTGCGGGCCTACGGGAACAACGCCGGCGTCTGGGTCCGCCCGCGCAAGCCCGGCCAGACCGAGATGGAATACCAGATGCGCAACTGGTACTACTTCGTCTGGCTCAGCGGCGATCTGAACGTCGAGCAGCACGTCCACGCCTTGGACGTGGCCAACTGGGCGATGGGCGACCAGCATCCGATCGAAGCCAACGGCATGGGCGGGCGCCAGGTGCGCAAGGGGCCCCAGTACGGGCACATCTTCGACCACCACGTCGTCGAGTACACTTACCCCGGCGGCGTCAAACTGTTCAGCCAGTGCCGGCACATCCCCGGCTGCTGGCCGGCGGGCGGGGTTTACGTCCACGGGCTAAAGGGCATGGCCACCGGCGGCACGATCGAAGGGGCCAATCCCTGGAAGTTCAGCGGCAAGTTCGTCGGCGGCCACCAGCAAGAACACTTCGACCTGATCAAGGTGATCCGCGACAATACGCCGCATAACGAAGGCTACTACGGCGCCGACGCCAGCATGACTGCCGTGCTGGGACGCATGGCCACCTACTCCGGCCAGGTCGTGCGGTGGGACGATGCCGTGGCCCACGGCCCCAACGAGATGCCCGAACGCCTCGCTTGGGACGCCAAGCCCCCCGTGCTCCCTGGCCCCGACGGCGGCCACGAACACGCCGTGGCCATGCCGGGGGTGTACAAGGCGTGGTAGCCTTCGGTCGGTCGAGTGTCGCGGTCCGGAGACCGCGACACAGCGCCTCGTCTTGGACCGCGACGCGCCGTGGTAACGTCACGCGCTGTGGCAAGGTCTCCTGACCTTGCCACCAGCACGACCGGGGGCTCCGCGGCGTCACCGCGACATAGCGTCTTGTCTCAGACCGCCACTCAGCGCGGCGTTTACTTCACCGACACCACCGCTTCGCGGCCGACCTCGTGCACCGTGCCGCGCCATGCGACCCGCGGATCCCCGAAGGCGTGGAACACCCGAACGCGCCCCGCCTCGGCCAGGTTCTTGCTCTCGACCGGCCGCAGGGTGAACAACGCCCCCTCGGGATACTCGCGGCCGTTCCACCGCTTGGCAAAGAACGCAGCCAGGCGCGGGCCGTCGATCACGAACCCCCAAGGCGGCAGCACGACCGACCCGCCATGAGCCGACTCGACCGTGGCATCGGCCGAGCCGAAGTTCACCACGACGACCGTGGCCTCGGGGCCGTCGCCGTACCGGGCCCGGCGAACCGTCTTGTCGGCGGTGAGGAATTCGAAGCGGGTCAGGCGCTCGTGACCGGTCGCCTCGTGGAGCGGCCCGAGCACCTCGTGGGTGTTCTTCAGGAAGGCATCGGTGGGATGGAGCCCCGCGGCCCAGCCCCGATCGGTGCGCGCGTAGGCCGCGCGAGGCCCCGACGAGGGCGTCTTGGCCGGCTTCTCCTTCCAATAGAGATGATCGGGGATCGAGTGATAGTGCAGCGGCCGCGCCGCCAACACGTGATGGGCCACGTATTCCGCCGCCTGGTCCGCGGCGTACCCGTACTTGCCCCAACAGATCTGGCAGTCGTGATACACCATCTCCCAGAAGGGAATCACCTTGGCCCCGAGGCTTTCGGGCTTGAGGTTGTGGAAGTAGTGGCCCGAGACGCCCACCAGGCCCTCGAAAAAGTCGCTATGCGGCAAGGCCCACTCGCGCCCGCACTCGCTGCCGAAGAGGCCGAACAGCTCGCGGGCCTTGTCGCTGAGTTTGATTTTCCAGGCGATGTCGTCGTCGCGGCCGATGGGGTGGTTCCGATCGAAGCACTCGCGCGGGCCGACCGCGTAGGTCGTGTCGATGAAGTAGCTCCAGGGCTGGAAGAGCTTCTGGATCTCGGGCAGGTTCTGGGGGCGCATGGCCAGCTCGACCTGCTTGGGCGCGCAGACCATGTACGCCCGGCCGCCCAGCCACCGGCCACCCTGGATCAGCGACCCGTCGGGCCGCTTCTCGATCATCGCCGGGTTCCAGCTTCGGGCGTCGCGGTACATGTCCTGGTAGTTGTCGTGGAGGCACGCGACATAGTCGAGTCGCTGGATGCGCCGCACGGCGTCGGCCAGGGCGGCATTGCCGCCGCACTCGGGGTTGGCCGGCAGGTTGTCGGGATGGCGGCAGTCGTAGCCCCCTTCGGTCCAACCGCCCATCATGAACAGGCATCGCTCAATGCCCAAGTCCTTGTGCAGGTGTTCGGCGATCTGGGCGGCCTCGTCGAAGGTCCAGTGGACCTTGACCGATTCCTCCTTGGTGCTCTCTTCGTTCATGCGCCGGGCGAGGCAGGTCCAGAGCTTGACGTTCGATGCCCCGAGGAGGCGTTCCGCGTGCCGATTGCGGCGGATCTTCTCGCGAAGCGTGACGGCCAGACCCTTCTGCTCGGCGATGCGGCGGTACCCGGCGGCCAGCGTGTCCCAGTCGCCCTTGCCCAGGGGCGTCAAGCGGACCGATCGGGCCGGGCCACGCAGGGTGATCGTCGTCGCGATCCGCTGCCGGTAGGGGTGGTCCTTCACGAGCGCGCTTTCCATCGCGGCCCAAACGTTGGCCCCGTCCCAGGTCACGACCAGGGCCGCGCCGTTCTTGAGCACCCCCACCATGTTCATGTGGCAGCCTTCGTACTCCGACGTGCCGAAGGTCTGCTTGAAGGCCACGCCGCTGTCGGCGGGAATGAAAAGCCCTTCGCGGCACGGCACGATCCACGCGCCGGACTGGCGATCCGTCACGGCCAGGGCGTCCTGGAGCAGCCGGATTTCGCCCAGGTCGCTGCCCTCGTAGCGGATCTCCAACGATCGGCCCTCGTCGACCAGCTCGAGGTTCACGGCCGCGCCGCCCTTGGTCGATAGCCTCGCTCGGGTGGGAGTGACCTGGCGCTGGTCGAACCGGCCGTCGAGACCCTTGGCC
>JANLFZ010000426.1:0-381 GCA_024653385.1 Thermoguttaceae bacterium
CCGGCCTTTCGACCGGCGCCGCCCGGATCGAGGAACTGGCTCGTCGCGGGGAGTTGCCCGAAATCCCCAAGCGCGTGGAAGAACTGCGGAGCGAGTGGACACGATTTGCCGGATGCGCCGCATTGGCCGGCGAGCTTGCCGAGCGCCCGTGCTGACCCGCGACGCAAGCCAGACACTTTTTCCACGGAACCGACGATGCGGGTCTTGCTGGTCGAGGACGACTTCGTGACGGCCGATCTTCTGGCCGCCAACCTCCGCGACTTCGGCTACGAGGTCACTCTCGCGAGCGACGGGCAAGAGGCCTTCGAGCACATCCGATCAGGCCGGTATCGGCTCGTGGTCTCGGACTGGGAAATGCCGGGCATGACCGGGGCGGAACTG
>JANLFZ010000426.1:391-5521 GCA_024653385.1 Thermoguttaceae bacterium
ATGTGATTCTGGCGACCTCGTACGCCGACGTGGCCCACGTGGTGGAAGGGATCGAGGCCGGCGCCGACGATTTCCTCGCCAAGCCGATCCGTCCCGAGGAACTGCGCGTCAGGCTCCGCGCGGGCGAGCGTCTGTTGGCCCTTGAGGGCCGCGACGTGATGATCTTCGCCTTGGCCAAGCTGGCCGAGTCGCGCGACCCGGACATCGGCGCGCACCTGGAGCGGATGCGCGAGTACTGCCGCGTCCTTGCCGAAGAACTGGCCCGCCACCGAAAGTACCAGGCCGAGGTGGACGGCGAGTACGTCCAACTGATCTACTTGACCAGCCCGCTGCACGACATCGGCAAGGTGGGCGTCCCCGACCGGGTGCTCCTGAAACCCGGGCGTCTCGATCCCGAGGAATTCGAACTCATGAAGGCGCACACCGTGCTCGGGGGACAAACGCTCGAGGCGGCGGCCCAAGCCCACCCCGAGGCACAATTCCTCGCCATGGCCCGCGATATCGCCTTGACCCACCACGAACGTTTCGACGGCCGAGGCTATCCGCAAGGACTCTCGGGCGAACAGATTCCACTGTGCGGCCGGATTACCGCACTAGCCGACGTGTACGACGCCCTGACCACGAAGCGCGTGTACAAGCCCGGCTTCAGCCACCAAACCGCGAGGTCCATTATCCTGGAAGGCTGCGGCACGCATTTCGATCCGGACATTGTCGATGCCTTCCTGGCGCGCGAAAGCGACTTTTTGGCCATCTGGCATCAGTTCAACGCGCCCTCGCCGCCCGTGGCCAGCGATGGCTTGGACCACGCGGCCGCCCCGGCGGCTGTCGTTTGACGGCAAGGCTTGCCCAGCCGGCACGGCCCACACGGACCTTCTCACGGGCACCGCGACCCTCGCCGCAATCGGCTCATCCGCTCGATGGCGCCGGGCCGATGCCGGAAACCGGAGCGTCGCGCGCTCTGGCTCGGTTTGCGCAAGGAGGCTGCCATGACCCGGTCCGCGTTCCCTCTATTGGCCTTGGGCCTGACCGTCCTCCTGGCGACCGAGGGCCTGGCCGACGGAACCATGACCAACGGGGTGTCGCCGCGGTCGATCGGGCGGGGCGGAACCAATATCGCCTTCGCCGACAACGGGAGCGTCCTTTTCGACAATCCAGCCGGCGCCGTCAACGTCGAGGGCGACGGCCTCGTGGACTTTGGCGGCACTCTGGTGTTGACCGATTTCCGATACGCCGATCCGGCCAACTCGTCCGCGCGCAGCACCGAACTGTGCCCGCTTCCCGAAGCGGCCTTCATCCGACGTAGCGCCGACGGCCAATGGGCCTTGGGGCTGGGTGTGTTCACGCCGGCGGGGTTCTGCGAGGAATACGATCTGGAAGGCTCCTTCCCGTTTTCGGGCCGGCGTCATTACAAGTCGTTCGCGGCGCTGGGCAAGTTCCTGCCCGCCGCCGCGTTCCGCGCCACGGATCGCCTGTCGCTGGGCGCCACGCTCGGCGTTGGCGTGACGCATGCCGAACTGGAAGGCCCCTACTTCCTCCAAGGGCCCGGATCGCTTCGTGGGCTGCCTACCCTGTTGGACCTTCAAGGGACCGGCGCAACCCTGGTCTGGTCGGCCGGATTGCAGTACGCGCTTAGCGAGACGACCACGCTCGGACTGGCCTACCAGAGCGAAAGCCGCTTCCATCTGCACGGCTCGACCCGGGTCGACGTGCCCGGACTGGGGCAAACGGCGTACGATTCCCGAGTCGATATGGCATGGCCGCGGTCCGTGGGCGCCGGCATCCGCCATGCCTTGTGCCGACACCGTATCGTTTCGGCCGATGTCCTGTGGTACGACTGGTCGAACGCCTTCGATGACTTCGGCATCCATCTGACTCGTCCCACGAACCCGCTGTTTCCCAATGTCTACGAGCAGTTCCCGCTCGGATGGCGCGACACCGTGTCCGTGCGTCTGGGGTACGAGTACGTGTTCGAGCAAGGACAAGTGCTCCGATGCGGTTATGTCCACCACCGCAATCCCGTGCCCGACGGGACCCTCACCCCCTATATCCAGGCCATCCACGAACACGCGTTTTCGATCGGTTACGGGTTTGAATGCCTGGGCTGGGAGGTGGACCTTGCCTACATGTTCCTCTTCGGGCCGGACCAACCGGTTGACCCGAGCAGCTTCGTCGGCGGCGACTTCGATGGCGCCCTCCACGAGGCACAAGCCCACGCGGTGGCATTCGGGCTGACGCGGCGATTTTAGGCGCGTTGCTTCGCCTTGGCGGCAGCCCCCCCACCAAGCGAGGTTTCTTCGACGTCGTCCGGTATCGCCAGCCAGCCACTGGCGTTGGCTGTTTCTGCACCGGCTTGTATTCGTTTGCACCGCGTGGGATGCACACATCCCCGAGATTCCAGCAGTTCGTCCTAGCCGACGACCCTCCGTTCGGGGCATTTTCTCCGCCTTTGACGCGATTTTTTTGTAACAAACCTCTGCCAAAAAGCATCTAACAGGGTGCCTTGGAAAGCGACGTGCCCGGTATTATTGTAATTGTGGCGGGATCAGTCCCCTCCAAAGGGGCCACTTTCGCTGTCTCGGATGGTGAAATCGGGAAGATCGACGGAACCGGCACGCAACGTGCATTGTCCTTCCTACGGCGTGACGTGCAACCTGTGGATGCCAAATTGTGCAGCGAGGGAACGAATCATGGTTCAGAGCCAACCGACTTCCGCAGCCCTCGGGCCAGAGCGGTGGGCGGCACTCGGCCGCCAGGAAATTCCCTCCGAGGGAGGGGTAGAGATGCATCGCGAGATCTTCCTGCGATTCCGCCGGGGCGAGTCGAAGCAATCCCTTGCTCGCCGGTACGGCCTGAGCCCGTCGACCATCCGCCGGATCATTGCCCGGGAGCGCTACCGCCGAATCGTCGAGCTGCCGTTGGAGTACATTCCGAACGACCAGTTCGACCGGTTTTCGGCGCGGGAAGAAGAAGCGGTGCTGGGGCCGCCTCCACCGCCGGATAAGCCTCCCAAGCGGGTCAAGCCGCCGGCCGGGTTGCCGCCCTATCTGGCCAGTCTCTACGAGACGCCGCTATTGACGCCCCAGCAGGAGATTCATCTGTTTCGCAAGATGAACTACCTGAAGTACAAGGCCGCCCATCTGCGCGCGCAGCTCGACCCGGCGGACCCGGCCGATTCGTTGATGGACCGCATCGAGCAGATCTACCGCCAGTCGGTGACGGTCAAGAACGAGATCATCCGAGCCAACTTGCGCTTGGTGGTGGCCATAGCCAAGCGTTACGCGACCAACTCGGAGACGTTGTTCGAGTTGGTCAGCGACGGGAACATTTCGTTGATTCGGGCGGTCGAGAAGTTCGATTTTGCCCGGGGTTTCAAGTTCAGCACGTACGCGACTTGGGCGATCATCAAGAACTTCGCCCGCACCATCCCGACCGAGAACCGCTACCATAGCCGCTTCCGGACCGGTGGCGACGAGGTCTTTCAGGCGGCCCCGGACGCGCGAACCGACGAGCAGACCCTGCAATCGGCCCAGCTTCAGGCCGAGGGCCAGATCGCCAGAATCATGGACCGCCTCGACGATCGCGAGCGGCAGATCATCCGATACCGCTACGGGCTGGAACCGGGCCAGGAGCCCATGACGCTCAAGGAGGTCGGCCACGCGCTCGGGGTGACCAAGGAACGCATCCGGCAACTCGAGACCCGGGCGATCGCCAAACTTCGCCGCGCCGCCGAGGAGGAAGGCGTCGAGTTGCCCGAGCGGTAGCCTGCCCCTGGCCCCCGTCTACGGTGCCGGCTTCTCGGCGGTCCGCGCCGCGTCTCAGGGCCGCGATGGCACCCCGAGAACCCGCGTCTCGGCGCGCCGGATCGGCAGCGAGAACTTGGGCCCCTGCCCCACGACCCGGCCGGTCAGCAGATCGTGGACCGGTCCGGGGTGTCCGGTATCGATCTCCAACGGCCCGTCCTGCGAGGCATGAAGCACCAGGTACGGGCCGTTCGCGTAGACGTTGCAGTCGCTTTGGGTGAACAGGTGAACGCCTGCCCGGCGCGCGCCCAGGCGGAGCAAGTCGCTGGTCAGGCCGGGCGGTCCGACGAACATCGAGGGGCCCGATTCGGTCTGGCGCAAGGCGACCGCGGGCGAGCCGTCGGGGTAGGCCGCCAGGGTTTCGTCCGCGGTCGCGTCGGAGGCGCAAAACAGCGGTTCCACGGGACGCTTGAGCCCCAGCGGCGTTTGCAGTCCCAGCTTCTTGCCGGCGGCCGTGGGTTCGGCCCAGGCGCTGCCCGAGTGCCTGGCAAGCCGGAATCCGGTCAGCTCGCGCATGGCATCGAGCGAGGTGCGGTCTTCTTCATGATATCCCGGGGCATAGCACCAGATGCGAAGGCTGCCGCTGGTGGCCGCGAGGAGTCGTTTGCGTTGGTCGGGCGAGAGTCGCCACGCATTGAGCAACACGTAGACCTTGGCGCGGACCCGCCCGGCCAAGACATCGTCGAGCAGGTATTGGCCGTACGGAGCGCCCATGCGTCCCAAAGGCCGGCGGACCTCGTAGATTCCGGGCACCGTCACGGCGCTGCCGCCGGCCGCCACGCGGAGCATGCTGCCTTCGTCGATGACCGCGGCAACCTCGGGCCGGAAGGGTCGAGGGGTTTGCAGCAGGGGCCGGTCGAGGACCTCGAGACGTTTCATCTCGGCCCAAAGGCGCGGGTCGTTGAACCAGCCGGTCGCGCCCAAGTCCATCCACCACGTGGCGAAGTGGCGAAGGGCGCACTGGGCCGTGTTCCGGACCAACTGCGCATTGGTCTCGTCGACGGTCGCCACCCGCTCGCGCCACCCGGGAAACGTCCCCGTGCTCAAGTGGGTTGCCGTGTCGTCCTCGTAGAGCCACATTTTGCCGGCCAGGGCGACGCTCTCGGCGGCGGTCATGGCGGGGGCGCTTTGCCCCAACCCGCGGTCGAAATACGAGATGGGCGAACAAAGCACGTCGATGTCGGGGCAATCGAGGACGCGGCGCAAGGCGTAGTGACCCGACGTGGCGGGCCCAAGGCCGACCGCGCCGAACTCGAACACGTAGCCGTAGAAGAACACCACGAGCTTGCGGCCGCGCGTGGCCTGGCGCACGGCGTGGGCCAGTTGGCAG
>JANLFZ010000427.1 GCA_024653385.1 Thermoguttaceae bacterium
TGCACAGGACGTGGAAACTCAAGACCAGTGCGGGGCGATGCTCCCAACTCTGCTGCTATTGTACCCCATTGGCCGGAGACTGCAAGTGCCGAAGTTTCCCAGTTGGCGCATTGACATTCGCGGCAGGGCCCGGGGACAATGGAGAGCCCGGGATGGCGACCTATACTTTGGAAGGTCGGACAAGCCGCGGCGCACCTCGCGGCGTTCCGCAGCAGTTCGATAGGGCGCACCCGCGGCCTCCGCACGAACCGTCCCTTGGTCCACTACCCCCATGCTCCCCCTGGAGGAGGAATCCCCCGTGCCCGCTCCGTGGATTACCTACCGGCCCGAGTTGAAAGTCCTCGACTGCACCATTCGTGATGGCGGCCTGATCAACAACCACCAGTTCGACGACGGATTCGTCAAGGCCGTGTATCAGGCGTGTGTCGACGCGGGGATCGACTACATGGAGATGGGCTACAAGGCCTCGAAGAAACTCGCGGCCAAGGATCAATTCGGCTGCTGGAAGTTCTGTGACGAGGACGACTTGCGGCGCGTCGTCGGCGACAATCCGACCCCGCTGAAACTCTCGGCAATGGCCGACGCGGGCAAGACCGACTGGCGCACCGACATCTTGCCCAAGAAGCAAAGCGTGCTCGACGTGATCCGCGTGGCGTTCTATGTCCATCAGGTTTCCGAGGCCGTGGACATGATCAAAGACGCGGTCGACAAGGGCTACGAGGCAACGGCCAATCTGATGGCCGTCTCGCGCGCAACGGAGCTGGAAATCGCGCAATGCCTCGAACTCCTCGCCGAGACGCCCGCCAGCACGATCGTCGTGGTCGACAGCTTCGGCTCGCTCTACGCCGAACAGATCGAGATTCTGGTGAAGAAGTACCTCGAGTACGCCCGGCCTTCGGGCAAGCACGTGGGCATCCACGCCCACAACAACCAGCAGCTCGCCTTCGCCAACACGATCGAAGCGATCATCCACGGGGCGAACCGGGCCGATGCGACCATGTTCGGGCTGGGGCGCGGGGCGGGCAATTGCCCGATGGAACTCCTCATCGGCTTCCTCCGCAACCCAAAGTTCCGCATCCGCCCAATCTACCAAGTGCTTCAGGATCACCTCTTGCCGCTGAGCCGGCAGGTCGAATGGGGGCCCTACGTGCAGTACATGATCACGGGCCAGTTGAACCAGCACCCCCGAAGCGCGATGGCGGCCAGGGCAAGCGACCGCCGCGACAACTACGTCGAGTTCTACGACAAACTCATCACCGAAGAGTGATCGGACCGCGGCGCGCCGTTGGCTAGGGCGACCCGATTCGAGTCGCGGGCCCAGGCCAGGCCTTGGGCCGAGCCACGCGTCCGGTGCCGCAGCGCTATCCGACACCCCTCCTGGGGCAGGTTCGGCCACGAACCTGCTCTTGCCCACCGGCGCGGCACCCAGTACACTCCCCCCGCTTAGGCCCATTTGGCAGCCCATCTTGCCCGTGCAAGCCCATTGTCGACACGGGGTTGGGGATGGCGCCGAAGTGGCCTTGCTGGGCGAATTTGCTTGCAATGGAAACCGGGGCTTTTAGAATGAAGTGAAGAGGGCCCCGTGTTTCCGCAGATCCCTCATTTGAAGGTGGATCATGAGAACGGCGGTACTGGGGTTCTTGGTCGTCGCGGGTTTGGTCATCGCGGCCACGGGCGCGCCGTTGGACCGAAATGACGGGCCGGACAGGCGGGCGACGATCCCGCAATCGGCAGCCGCCGCCAACAACGATCTGGTTGTGGTCAGCACGACCATCGGCGACCGCACCCAAGTGGTCACGGTGATCGAGCCGAAACAGCGGGTCATGAGCGTCTATCACATCGACTTGGCAACCGGGAAGATTGCCCTTCGCAGCGTGCGCAACATCCATTGGGATCTGCAAGTAACGGAGTTCAACGGCGAGAGTCCCTTGCCGCGGGAGATCCAAGCGCTCCTGGAATCCAAATAAGAGAACTTCGGTATGGCCCAGCAGAAACGGTATTACACGGCGGAAGAGGCAGCGGAAGTCCTCGGCATTACCCCAGGCGAAATCAGTCAGCGCCGCGAACGCAACGAATTGCGCGGCCTCAAAGACGGTGCCACCTGGAAGTTCAAGGTCGAGGACATCAACGCCCTGGCCGAACAACTCAAGGCCGGCCGATCGGTCCCCACCGACGAGGGCGACGTGCTGGCCAGCGAAGTCGAGTTGGGGCCGTCGCCATCGGGCAAGTCGGGCACGATCATCGGACCCGGCAAAGCCCACGATAGCGACATCCAGCTCGCCGGTAGCGATGTCAAACTGGCCGGCAGCGATATCAAGCTCGCCGGCAGCGACGTGGCATTGGGCGGCAGCAGCGTCAAGCCAGCTAGCGGCGTCAAACGGGGGAGTGATGTCAAACTGACCGATGCCGCGCTGGGAGCCGCGCCGGCCAAGGCGTCGGACGTGGACGAACTCGACATGACCCTCGACGAGGATCTGAAGCTCGAAGGCCGTCCCACCGCCTCAGTCGACGATAGTGCCGCCAAGAAAGGCGATTCGGCAATCGACCTGGCCGGAGGCGGGCTCGACGACGACGATGTCGTCCTCGGCGGGGGCAGCAGCAGCGACGTCTCGATCGGCGGCGACAGCGGCATTTCCCTGGTCGATCCGGCCGACAGCGGTCTGTCGCTCGAGGAGCCCGTCGAGTTGCCCGCCTCGGATGACGACTCGCTGGAACTCGGCGAAGACGACATGCTGACGTTCGCCGACTCGGCCGACACCGAATCGCCCACCGAACTGAAGTCGGACGACGAATTCCTGTTGACTCCACTCGACGAAGGGGCCGAGGAAGAAGAGTCCGAGAGCGGCTCCCAGGTGATTGCCCTGGACACCGGCCCGGTCAGCGACACCGCAGCCACCATGGTCGCCGGAGGCCAACGGCCCATGGCGGCCATGCTCGACGAAGATCTCGGTGTCGGGGTGCCCACCTTGACTCCGGCGGGCGTGACGCCCGCGCCCGTCCCCGCGGCCCCCGGGCTTTTCGAGCCCGCGGCCGCCGCTGCCGTGGCCCCGGTCGGAGCACCCGCCATGGTCCTGCCCGAGGCCCCCTACACCGGCTGGAACATCGCCGCGCTGGCCTCGTGCGTGGTGTTGCTGGTGCTCTGCGGCTGGGTGGCTTTCGATCTGATGATGAACATGTGGAGCTGGAACTCGCCCTACGGGCTCAACAGCGCCCTGATGGATTGGGTGCTCGGCTTGTTCTAGTTTCCCATGGAGCCTGAAGAAGCGGACCGGGGGCGCCCAATCGCGTCATGCGCGAGCGGTGCCCTCGTGGTTCCGGCTTCTCCCTTTTCGGCATTCGCGCCGCCCGAGCCGCGGCCCGGCTTTCCTTATCTTGCCTGGCGGGCCTATAATCGAGTAACCGGCCCAGGGAATGGCCCGATGTTCGTGGACGACGTCCCGAGCCTCGAAGAATCCCTCCTTTCCCGGGAAACGGTTGCGTCCTCGACTCACGGGCCTGGTCCCTTTCCCTCCCGCCTCTGTTCGACGATTCCTTGCCGGCCGAACCTCCCACCGTTACCCGCCGATTTATGGCTCGACCGATCCGCAGTCCATCCGATCAGCCGCGCGTGGTTCGGTGGTTCCTTCGCTTCGCCGAGTTGCTCGCGTCGCTTCGACTCGCGGTGCTCCTGATCGCGGCCGTGGTCGTGGTCTTGGCTTGGGCCACGATCATCGAGCAACGCTACGGGGGCAAGGCAGCCTGGTTCGCCATTTACGGGGCGTGGTGGTTCGCGGGCCTGCTGTTGCTGTTGGGCGTGAATGTTCTCTTCGCGGCCTTGATCCGGTTTCCCTGGAAACGACACCAAACCGGCTTCGTCATCACCCACGTGGGCATCCTGGTGCTCTTGGCGGGCTGCCTTCTCAGCCGCCTCGAGGGAATCGACGCCCAGATGCCGATCTACGAGGGCACTCGGGCGCATCGGGCGTTCGAGGAAATGCAGCACTTCGAGCTGACCGTGACTTCGTCGGGCCGGGATGCCGGTTCCGGCGAGAAGCGGGTGATCCGGGTCCCGTTCGTGGCGGGCCCCTTCAACTGGGACGATTACGCCGGCCTGTTCTGGTTTCCCTGGCACCTGGCGCGGCGAGACCGCGGCGTCATTTACGATGCCGAGGGCATCCGCATCGAGGTGCTCGACTATTGCAGCGACGCGCAATTCGTGCCGTTCGACGACGAGAAGCCGCCATTGAGGCTTCAGGTGAAGGTCCCCCCGCCCGAGCCCTCCGCCTCGGCGAAGACCGCCGAACCGTCGTGGCAGTCGCTGGGCCTGGTGGCCTCGCCGCACGGCCGCATGGACGGCCGGAACCGGGCATCGCTGCCGGGCGGACGGCACATCGTGTTTTGGGTTGCCGGTAGCCAAGCCGAAACCGATGCTTTTCTCGACAGCCGGCCCCAGGGCCCCCAAGGCGACGAAGGGCTGCTGGTCATTCACGCCGCGGGTCGGCGGTTCGAGTTCGCTCCCGAATCGCTCCCGCCCCAGCAGCGGGTGCCGCTGGGCGACACGGGGCTCGAACTGGAGCGGGTACCATTGAGCCGGCGTCTCGTCGCGGCCGACTTGCCCATCGTCGACTTGCGGATCCACGCCCCCGGCGAGTCCCCTCAGAGAATGCTCGTGATGGCCGACGCCCCCGAGTTGAACCGCCAGGATCCCGACCACGCGGTCTTCGCCACCTACTGGCGTTCGAGCAAGGGACGCGGCGCCGCGCAACCCGGCACCATGGCCGGGCCCCGCATCGACCTCCTCCAGGGAGCCGATCGGCAGCTCTACTACCGCACTTGGAATGCCGGACGCATCGAGGGGCCAGGCCGCGTGGCCGTCGACCGGGGCGAGATGGTCGCCTTCGACCAGACCGGCCAGGCGCTACGATGGCGCGTCGAGGAATTTACCCCCCAGGATCGCCCCGGCCAGAGGATGGTCCGGTTGCCGTTCCATGCGAAAAAATCGTCGGGCGAGAAGACGCGATTGGCGCGCGTGCGCATGACGGTCGACGGCCGCGCCGACGAGTTCTGGCTCGAGGGCCTGTCGTCGTACCAAGCACGGCCCGAGGCGGGCACGGGACAACGCGCCGCGGTGGTCGGCGACGGTCGCCGGGCCGCCGTGACCCTCCGTTGGGACTCGGTGGACCTTGGGTTTGCCGTGTACTTGCACGAGTTCCACCGCGGGCTCGACCCGGGCACCAGCACGGCGTCGAAGTACGCCAGCCGCGTGGATTTCGTACGGCGCGCCCCCGGCGAAACGCCCGGCGACGACGACGATTTCCGCACGCGCAAGCCGCCCGAAGAAGGCGACCTCCTCGAGGCAAACGTCGAGATCGCGGTCAATCGCCCCAAGGACTTCCTCGACCCCACCACCGGTCGCTCGTACCGCCTGTTCCAAGAGAGTTTCAGCGGGCCCTGGAAGCCGGGCGACCCGGTGTTCGACTCGATCGTCGGCGCCGATCCCGGCCGGGACCGGCTCTTCGTGTCGATCCTCACGGTCAACTAC
>JANLFZ010000428.1 GCA_024653385.1 Thermoguttaceae bacterium
GGGGAACACCGAACAGGAGATGCGTCAGAAGGTGGGCGAGTACTTCAAGGCCGGGGCACGCCGCGTGTGGATCGTGGATCCCGCGTCGCGCACCGCCCGCATCTTTACCTCGCCGCGGCGCTTCACGCTGGTCGATGAGAACGGCTTGCTCGACGCCGGGGACCTGCTTCCCGGGTTCAAGCTGACCCTTAGGGAGTGGTTCGCTCGGGCCGAGCGGCGCCCCCCGCGCCGACGGAAGAAGTAGGTCCGCGCGGGATCATCGGTTCGTCCTTCGCTTCGAGATCGCCCAGGCCGCGCCGCGACGCCCCCCGTTGCATTCCGCCGGCCCTTGGGCCAAGATGGTGGCGCGGTCGAAAGCCGCGACGATCGACACCACCCCGTTTACAGGAGTCTCGGCATGGGCAAGATCTCTGTCGGCATGAACCTCGAGGCGATCCGGCGGCACGAGAAGCCGTTCGAGTGGGGCGTCGAAAGGGCCGCGGAGCTGGGCTTCGAGTACATCGAGCCCATGGTCCACTGGGGCCGCGAGCTGATGAGCGAAGCCGGCTATTATCACACGGTCTCGATGTGGGACGATCCCTGGCGGATCCGCGCGGCCGCCGAGAAGCACGGCCTGAAGATCTCCGGGCTTCAGGCGCATGGCCCGGTGTGCCGGCCCGACATGCACGGCGATTACCTGAAACAGGCGATCCGTTTCGCCGCCGAGTGCGGCGCGCCGGTGGTCAACACCGACGAGGGCATCAAGGCCCCGTGGACCACCGTGGAAGAAGACCACGTGCTGATGCGCTACACGCTGCAGGAAGCGGCCTTCGTCGCCGAGCGACGGGGCATCAAGATCGGCCTGGAGTGCCACGCCCAGTACTCGAAGACCCCCGAAGGCCTCGACCGCATCTACCACCTGGTCAAATCGCCCGCCATCGGCATCAACCTCGACACGGGCAACGCCTACCTGGCGGGCCAAGACCCCTACGCCTGGCTCGAACGGGTCTGCGACCGCCTCGTCCACCTGCACGCCAAGGATATCTCGGTGCAGCACTCCGAGGCCGAGCGAGGCAAGGTCACCGGCACGCCCGTCGGCTGCGCCTGCGGCGATGGGGTGATCGACTGGGCCCGCGTGATCTCGATCGTCAAGAAGTGCCCGCGCGACATCGTCTTCTCGGTCGAGTGCGGCTCGTTGGACGAGGCGGCACGAAGCGTCAAGCACCTCAAGTCGCTCTTGGCGTGAGCATCGCTCGGCCAAGCTGCCTGGAACGGACTGCCGCTGACCGACTCCACCGTGAAGGGGCGAAACGGCGTGCGATGCCGGAAGGCCCGCAAGGTGCGATCGAAGTCCCCGGCGGTCATGCCGTCTCCTCGACATAGGGAGGCGCCGCACGGGGCCACCGCACCCGGGGTTCCTCATCTGATATGCTGTACGCGCGGTTTGCGAAGCCTGGCAGACATCCGTCCTCTTCAGGGAGCATGAACATGAGCTTCCGATGGTCGCTGGTGGTGTTCGCCCTGTCGGCTTGGGTGTTTCTGCGGCCCGCCGAAGCCCAGTCCGAGGCGAAGTCGTTCCGCGCCGGCGCGGCCGAGGTCGAGATCACGCCGACCGAGTTCCCGCGGATCATCAGCGGCGGGTTTCTCCAAGGCCGTGCCGATCGGGCCCACGACCCGCTCTTCGCCCGCGCGCTTGTCCTGGACGACGGCCAGACCCGGCTGGCGATCGTCGTGGTCGATACCCTGATGATGCCCCGCACGCTCATCGACCGCGCCAAAGAGCGCGCGTCGAAGGCGACCGGCATCCCGGTCGAGCGGATGCTCGTCTCGGCGACCCACACCCATTCCGCGCCCTCGGTCATGGGGGCCCTGGGCACCGGGGTCGACGAAGACTACGCCCGGCGCTTGCCCGGCTGGATCGCCGAAAGCGTCGAACGAGCGGTGAAGAACCTTGCCCCCGCCCGCATCGGCTGGGCCACGGCGGTCGATTCGCAACATACGAACTGCCGCCGGTGGATCAAACGCCCCGATCGCATCGGCGCCGACCCCTTCGGCGGGCAGACGGTCCGGGCGATGATGCACCCCGGTTACCAGAACCCCGACTACGTGGGTCCCTCGGGGCCCGAAGACCCGGGACTATCCGTGCTGGCCGTCGCGCGGGCTTCCCCCGCAGAACCGCCGGGCGAACTGCCTCCCCGGCCGGTCGCCGTCTTGGCGAACTACTCGATGCACTACTACGGTGCGGCCCCGGTCTCGGCCGACTACTTCGGCCGGTTTTGCCGCCGGTTCGCCAAGCTCGTCGAGTCTCCCCTCTCCCCTGGCGCGAAAGAAGACCCTGCCAAGCAAGGGCCGCCCTTTGTTGCCATCATGTCGCAAGGCACGGCCGGCGACCTCCATTGGATGGACTACAGCCAGCCGGCACGGCCTCCCGGTATCGATGCCTATGCCGACGAACTGGCCAAGGTCGCACTGGATGCGTACCGCAAGATCGTCTACCGCGATTGGGTCCCGCTGGCGATGGCCGAGAGCCAGATCACGCTCAAGCGCCGCACGCCCGACGAGGCCCGGCTGGCCTGGGCCCGAAAGATCGTCGAGGGCATGAAGGACCCCAAGACGCCCACCAGCATCCCCGAGGTCTACGCCCTGGAACAGTTCTACCTTCGCGACGACCCACAATGCAGGCTGAAGCTCCAGGCAGTGCGGATCGGCGAGCTGGGCATCGCGGCCTTTCCGGCCGAGGTCTTCGGCATCACCGGGTTGAAGATCAAGGCGCAAAGCCCGTTGGAAACGACCTTCAACATCGAGCTGGCCAACGGGGCCGACGGGTACATCCCGCCGCCCGAGCAGCACACGCTGGGCGGCTACACCACCTGGCCCGCCCGCACCGCCGGGCTGGAAGTCCAGGCCGAGCCCGTCATGGTCGAGACCTTGCTGCAACTCTTGGAACAGGTCTCGGGCAAGCCGCGGCGCAAGGCATTCGTACCCGCCGGTCCCTACGTCAACGCCGTGCGGGCATCGAAGCCGGTCGCCTATTGGCGTCTTTATGACATGGTGGGGCCGCGTGCGGCCGACGCCTCAACGCGCCAGAACCACGCGACCTACCAGGACGGCGTCGCGTTGTATCTCGACGGTCCTTTGGCGCCCGGCATCGCCGGTCCGGGCCAGACCAGCCGCGCAGCGCACTTCGCCGGCGGCCGGCTCAAGGCCACGCTGGCCGGGCTCGGCTCCGACTATTCGGTCGAGTGCTGGTTCTGGAACGGATTGCCCAGCGATGCGCGGACGGTGACGGGCTATCTGTTCTCCCGCAGCGCCGAGGAGGCCCAAGGCGCACGGGGCGACCACCTGGGCATTAGCGGGACCCTTGTGAAACCCGGGCGGCTGTTCTTCGACCGCGGCGACGCGAATCGGCCGATTCTCATCGGAACGACCGAGATCCCCCTGCGTACCTGGCATCACGTGGTGCTGGTGCGCCAAGGGCCGACCGTAGCAGTATATCTCGACGGCCAGCCCAAACCCGAGATCGCCGGCGAGATCCCGCTCGGCTCGGAACAAGGCAGCCAGCGCCTTTTCGTGGGCGGGCGAGGTGACGGCCAGGCGAACTTCGAGGGGAAGCTCTGCGAGGTCGCCGTCTACGATCGCCCGCTCCGGGTCGAGGAGATCGTCACCCACTACGCCGCGTCGGGCGCGCGCTGATCCCGGCCCGAACGCCCCAAGGCTTCTCGGCGGGCCTCGCCGATGGCGGGGGATGGCCTTGCATGGGCAGCACGTGCTGGTTCCCAGGGCCGTGCTACGGTCCGTCTCCGCGGCGGCGCTTCTGGTACTGGCGGCTGGCGTTCTGGAGGGTGCGGCGCTCCTTGCGCGTCAGACTCGCCTCGCCCTCGCGGGAAATCTTCGCGAGAATCCGATCCACCTCGGCCGCAAGGTCGTCGGACATCTCGGGGGTCTGGCGGTTCTCGTCGTCCGTCTCGGGCCGATGGATCCGGAGTTTCGGGCGTCGTCGGAACCACGAGCGACTCGGCACGAGCCGGCCGAAATTCATCCCCGTCTGAAAATAGAGCAAAGCGAAGGCCGCGCCCGCCAGATGGACCGTGTAGGCCACGTTCGACTCGGGCCGGTGGATCGCCGACCACAAGTCGATGGCCACGACGAGCACCCCCACGAGCCAAGCCGGCATGGGGAAAACGAAAAAGAACAACAACTCGCGGCGGGGAAAGTTCAGTGCGTACAGCACGACCACGGCCGTCACCGCGCCCGAGGCGCCGAGCAACCGCGCCGGCTCGTCCCCCGTCAAACGGTTCGTGATCGCCCAGGCCAGCGAGCCCACCAACAACGCTGCCAGGTAGATCCGCAGGAACTCCTTGCGCCCGTACGTGGCCTCGACATCGAAGCCGAGGAAGAACAGGCCGAGCATATTGAGGAAGATATGCTGCGGATGCGCGGCGTGGGCGAAGCCGTAGGTGACGAGCTTCCACCAGTACCACGGTTCGCCAAGGAGGGTGCTGTCGGCTTCGAGGATTTTGGTGACGCGGTGGTCGTCCGGCGTGAACAGCGCGTCGGCCAGATAGAAGACCACGTTGATCAGGATCAACGTGCCGACCATCGTCCGGGGACCGCCCAAGGAGAGTCCCGAGCGATCGCGCCGGTAGTAATCGCGGTCGTGAATTCCCATGCTTCCTTGTCTCAGGGCACGGCGCGCGTCCTACGGCCCGGCGGCGGAGACGGCGCGCCGTGTTCTCTCCTCGATCCGCCGGGCGGCCTCGAACTGGGCCTCGGCGATCTTCCGCGCCGTGGCCTGGTTCTCTTGAATGGTTGCGTCGACCTTGGCTTGGAACTCGGCTCGCTTGGCTTCGACCAACTGAAGATGGGCTGCCACGGCGTCGCGCTGCCGCTGGGCCTCAGCCAGCAAGGTCTTGTATTTGGCGACTTCGCTCTCGAGTTGCTTGATCTCCAGGTCGCCGGCCGTCTCGCCGCTCTTGAGCCCCTTGAGATCGTTCTTGGCCGACTCGATCAGATCGTGGAGTTTCGACCGCTCGACGAACTGGTAGTCGAAGATCTGTCGGTAGTCGACCATCCGGGGAAGCGAGACCTTCCCCCCTTCCGCCCCCGCGGCCGGCGCCTGCTCCAACCCGGCAAGAATCTCGGGGGTAAACGAGGGAATCTTCTCGTACATGATCCACAACGCACGGCTGGCCTGCTGGAGCCGTCCCAACTCACGCGGCGAGAGGGTCCGCGTGGGCCGGATCTGCCAGACCTTGTGGCCATTGGCCGTCCCCACGATCTGGAATTCGCCGAGATAGGCAGGCTGGGTTTGCGGGCCGGGTTGGACAAAGATCGAGAGTTGGGTATTCTCGGGCTTGTCCTCGGGCTTGTAGTAGACCGCCTCGGGCGGCGGCATGACCGTGGCCTCTCCCGTGGCCTGATCTACCCGTTGCGGCTGGGTGTTCGCCCAAACCCGCCCCCGCGCCACGTTGAGCCGATGAATCTGCGATTGCACTTGGCGCACACCGAGCGTCGTGCCGTCGGGCGTGCCCCG
>JANLFZ010000041.1:0-4672 GCA_024653385.1 Thermoguttaceae bacterium
GATGAACGTGACGCTCCGGCGGACCGTTCATCGGTGTGTGCCTTTCCCAAGTCGCCCTCGATTCCAACCGCTGCGACAAGTGTAGCAAACAACCGACTCGCTTGCCCTAAGCGATTGTCCAGTCAAACAAAAAGACCCGCTGACCACGGCGGTCAACGGGCCTTCGCGAGTGGGCGTTACTGGGCTCGAACACCCCCACGAAACCCCTGAAATTGCAAGGGGTTCGGTCGCGCGCGGCGCAGAAAACGGCGCACTCGATGCGCGGGCCGCGCTGATCGCGCGGTGGGATGAACTTCCCGAGCGGGTTCGAGAGGCCATCACGCGGATTCTGGAGAACGAACAATAGCGTGCCTCTCGCTCCCCGCAATTCCGGCCCGGGGGGCGAAAGGGTCTTGGATTGGCCGGGCAAGGGGCGAAAACGTGAGTATTGTCGATCAATTGGCATCGGCCGCGCTCGAGGCGGAGGAAAAGCTACAACGCCTGGCGTGGAGTATCGCGCGGGGACAGCGCGAACCGTCCGTCAACGAGGTGAACAAGTTGCTGGCCAGCGCGGGGAAGGACGCGGCCTGGTTCAAGGCGATGATCGCCGAACGCGAAGAGGCCGTTCGTGCGTGGCGACGATTGCGAGCCGCGCAAGCGTCCGTCACGGAAATGGGATCGGTCCCGCCACCGATCCCGACTGTCGTGGCAATGGGCACGTTTCGCCACCCAGGGGCAGTGACCGACGCGCGGCAACGAGAATCAATGCGACGCACTCACGTCCTGAACTTAGCGCGACAGGAATGGGAAAAGGTCGCGGAAAAGTGGCAGCCGGAACTGAAACAGGCACGGGCCGCACTGAGTGACCAACGGCATGTGTGCATGGGACTAGAACGCCGAAGGGCAGAGCTGCGCGAATGCCTGGAGAAAACGAGACCCTTGCTCGGCGCGCCGAGAATGGTGGGAATTCCAGAACAACTCGCATTCCTGCAGACCGAGCTGGATCGGATCGAGCCGGAGGTAGTGGTCGCACAAGCCGCGGTGCTCGACGCCGAAGAGCGCGTCAAGGTGCTGGAAGCCGAGTTGATCGGGCTGATCGAGGGGAAGTGAGGTTCCCCCCCCCCCTGGAATACCCCACCGGGGGGAGGGGGTCAAAATTCTATGGAAACGGCCGAAACCACGACGCGAAGGGCGACCGCGCGCGGTTTCTGCTCCCACTTTGTGAAACGGAGGATGTTATGCGGCATATTAGCATCACACTGGACCGGAGACCGGCCGACTGTTTCGTCGTTGGCGGCCTGCTTCTGCGGACCCGCGCGAGGGCCGACCACCTGGTTCGCCTGGCCGCGCGGCATGGCCTCCAGGTGAGCGCGACCCCGTGCCCGCGAATGCGATTCATCAGTCCGCCGACCGGCCGGGCAATCATCGCCCAATTGCACGGGGCGGCGACGGACGGGCGGGTGATGATGTAGAATGAAATCGAGAACGGGCGGGTAGGGTGTGCACCCCGAGCCCGCGACTACGGCACGCGGTCCCGCCCGTCCTTCTTTGCCGTGTCGCTCTCGGGAGCCGTACCCGTGGCTGGCATACGTTTCAGTCTAGAAGTCGCGCGCGTTGCCGCCGACGCGCTGGTTTCATTTCTCGGCACGCTGATCGACCGGGAAATCTCGCCCGACGTTTTGGTTGCTGAAATCGAGCGCGTCGGCCTGCCGCCCGTGGTCGGGCAAGCGGCGATCGACGCGGCGGCGAACCTCAACTACCTCAGTCGCACTGAATCCGCGGCCGCGTTGTTGACGAGGCGAGGCCCGTTGCCCGTGGGTGTCGATGCCGTCCGCGTCGCGCGCGAACTGTCCGAGTGGAGCGTCGAGGGACTTGCCGCCGAAACCCTCGCGGTGCTCGACGGGCGGCGGGCCCCGACCGAAGGGCAGTGTGAAGAGGCCAAGCAAGCTGAATCGGCGATGGCGAGGCTGTTGAGCATCCTGACCGGCGGCGTGGCGGATGAACGGCTGAAGCAAGCCGCGGAGGTGCTCGATTCCGATCTGGCCGTCAACGACAAACTCACACGGATCGACGCGCTCATCGGCTGGCCCGCGGCCGCGTCCGCGAGTGACCTGGCGGCCGTTATCGGGTGCGACAAGTCGCGGGTCTTGCGCTCGTCGTGGTGGCTTGAACGCCGCGCGGGTCGCCACGACGATGGGGCGACCGAACGCGAGCGACGCCTTCGGGAGCGGGCTCACCGACTCGAGCGCCGCACCGACCATGACTAGCGGGGCCCGCACCACCCCCGCACCACCCCCGCGATTCTCTCGGTTTTTTTCTTCGCCCGAAGGCGGTTGCGTGCAGTCCCTTGCGCCTTGGTGGCGACCCCGGCCGCACCCCCAAACGCACCGAAATGCCGCACCGAGTGGGGCTGTTCTATAGAGGGCCGCGCGGTGCGGCCTGGCAAGTTGGAGGTTAACCGATGAACCAAAAAGGCGGCGAGTCAATCGCGGTGCGACTGCGTGATGCGGCGAGGATGCTGAATGTGAGCGAGCGGACCTTGTGGAGTTGGGCCCAAGGCGGGCTGGTTCCGTGTAGGCGGATTGCCTGCGGCGGAAAGGGGCGAGGTACCCTGCTTTTTTCCGTCGATGCCCTGCGCCAATGGGCGGCCCAACCGGACGTGAACGACGGAGGGGCCGATGCGTCGTCGCGCTGATCGACGGCGGCGGCCGGTCGGGGGCGTGGCGGTGGTCCGCCCGGACGCGGGCCCCTTGCGGGCGGAAGCGGAAGGTGCCCCGCGCCCCCGGCCGACGCCGGTCGTGCTCGTCGTCCACCACGACGGCTACATCGAGGTGGTCGCGCCGCGCGGAGCGATCCGCGTCGCGGTCGTCCCCCTGCCTCGCGTATACCATCACGCCAACGAGCGACTCGCCCGGGCGTTGGCCTTCGAGCGCGCGCCGGGCTGGGTGAGGCGGTTCCTCAATAGTCTCGAAAGCCGAGTGGTCGCCACCGCGTCGGCGAGCGAATGCGCCGACGCGCTCGAGCTGGCCTGGCAGAAGCTGGCCCTGGACTTGATCGGCGAACTAAGGCGAAGCGGCAGGGAGGATTTGAAACATGGTTGACCGTGGCGATCAACCCGTCATTGTTCGATGGAGCGAGGATGGTCGAGCCGGTTGGCATACTGTGACCGTCGCCCGTGGCGACGAACCCCTGGTCGTCGAGCGGCTGAGGCTGGCCGACGGCGCGCAACGAGAGAAGATCGCGGATAAGATCGTCAACGCCACCGGTCTGCCGCGTGCGAGGATCGCGGAGCAACTGCTCCAATTCGCTGCCGAAGCCGTCGAGGCCGAGCGTCGCCCCGATCCGGTTCCCGAGAAACCGGCGACGCCCGCGAACGATTCCTTCGAGATTGGCAGGCAAGAGCTGGAGCGAACACCCCAAGCCGTCAAGGACGAAGCCCTGCGGATGGCCCGAAACCCGGCGTTGCTCGACGAAGTGTATTCTGACTTGTCCGCCTTGGGACTGGCCGGCGAACCGGAGTTGGCGATTACGTGCTGGTTGGTTGGCGTATCACGCATATTGGCCGAACCTCTTGCCGCGGTAATCATCGGCAGTACATCATCGGGGAAGAGCTACTTGCTGCGCCTGGTGGCCGACTTGTTCCCGCCCGAATGCGTGCTGCGCGCCACACAAGCAACCCCCCAAGCCTGGTTCTATCTCGCGCCCGGAAGTCTGCGCCACCGTTTCGTGATTCTGGGAGAAAGGCCCCAAGGCGAATCACCCGAGGTTGTCGATGCCAACCGGGCCTGGCGCGAGCTGGTTAGTGAAGGGAGATTGATAAAGGCGGTCGCGGTCAAAACGGCCGACGGCATGGCGACTCACGTTATCACACAAGAAGGCCCAGTGGCGTTTTGCGAAAGCACGACGAAAGCGCGTTTACTGGACGAGGACCAAAGCCGGTTGCTCTTGTTGAACTCCGACGATTCGTCGGAGCAAACCGGCCTGGTGGTCACAAAGCTGTTTCGTGCCGCGGCCGAACCCGCCAGCGTAGACCGGGAAGCCATCCTCGCAAAGCATCACGCATTTCAACGCATGCTGGGCCAGCCTCAAGTTCTGGTTCCGTTCGCTCCCGCGCTGGCCGGTCGCTTCCCGACCGAGCGCCCCGAGTGTCGCCGGATCGCGCGGCACGTGGTCGCCATGATTCGCGCCTGCGCGGTGGCCCACGCCTTCCAGCGGGAACGCGATGGCGATGCGATCATCGCGGAGCCGCGAGATTATGAGGTAGTCTCTGGGCTTCTGGAGGGACCGGCCGCGCGCCTTCTCGGGAAGTCCCCTCATGCGTCAGTTGCCCGGTTGGCCGGAGCGGTTGCCAAACGGTTCGGTCAAGGCGACTTCACAACGAACGACGCGGCCGAAGCCGCGGGGGTGAGCCCGCGCTGGGCGCGGCAGGGATTGCGATGGTTGGCGGAGCAAGGGCACGCCGAAGAGGTGGAACCGCCACGGGGGCCGCGGCCAGCCCGGTGGCGATTGACGCGGGAACCGGCCAGCACGCGCGTGCTACCCAACATCGAAAATCTTAATGTACGTTCTGACTTCCGTCATTCCGACTAGATCGTAAATGCCTACGCCACAAAGACATAAAGCCGGAAGTGAATCGACTTCCGCCTACTTCCCGCATTCCGGCTTTCCTTCGGTCCCGGCTGAAGGCGGAATG
>JANLFZ010000041.1:4681-8421 GCA_024653385.1 Thermoguttaceae bacterium
GACTTATGGTTTTGCCGGAATGCCGGAAGTGGCAAAAAGAGAGACAAGAAACCGATGGTCCGACGCCTACCCCGCCCCCGACGATGCCGCCGATCCGGCCTGGTGCAAACGCCCGCCGCCTGGCCCGCGATGCACGATTGCCCGGGGTGCGGCCGACCGGCCGGGCCCTCGACGACCGGCCGTTGTTGGGCGTGCGACGATAGCCGCCCCCAGGGCCCGGGCGATGCCGACGAAGCGCAAATCAACGGGGTTGGCGCAAGCGACGGCCGTCCCCAGCCCGGGCCTTGACTCCGCGGGAACGAAAGGTAAAATCTTTGTCGGAGGGTCATGTTTCATGGCAAAGACCTGGCGTTCGGTGAGCGAAGTTCTCCGGCAAAGGCTGATCGAAGAGCCTCTTGGGCTCGATGCGCTGAGCGCGGCAACGGGCGTGGCGAAGTGGTCGCTCTCGCGGTTCATGCAGGGCAAGGGGGGCCTGACCACGCTCTCGACAGACAAACTTTTTACCTACTTCAACCTTCGCGTGGTCGAGGGGCCGCGGCGGACCGGCCGACGGGCGAAGCGACCCGCGAGCGCGAAGAAAGGACGGTGACCCGTGGCGTCCGTTGTAAACGATCCAGGGGGGCGGCGGCGCATCCTGTTCGTCGCCCCGGACGGGGCCCGCAAGGCGATCCGGCTGGGGCAGTGCGACCGGCGAACGGCTGAATCGGTGTGCCGTCACGTCGAGGCCCTTCTTGCGGCGAACATCGCGGGGACGCCCGTGCCGAGAGACACGGCCGCGTGGATTGCCGGGATCGGTCCCAAGCTGCGCGACCGCCTGGCGAGGGTCGGTTTGGTCGAGGGGCTCGACGCGCCGACCCAAGTAACCCTGCGTCGGCACCTCGATGCGTACCTCGCCAAGCGAAGCGACGCCAAGCCCAGCACGGCGGTGCATTGGAAGCAAGCCTGTCGCTGCCTACTGACTTTCTTCGGCGATGATCGGCCGTTGGCCAGCATCACGGCGGGCGATGCCGCGGACTTCGCGCGCTGGCTCAAGACGCCCGACGCCCGGGTTATGCGATACGCCGAGGCCCCTCGCCAAGCGCCGCTGTCCCCGAACACCTTCGGCAAGCGGGTCCAAGACGCGAAGCAATTCTTCCAGGATGCGGTAGACCGTGGCATCATCCCCGCGAACCCGTTCGCCAAACTAAAGGGGTGCGCTGGCACGAACCGGGCCCGCGATTATTTCGTTGGCGAAGAGGATGCCAAGCTCGTCTTGGCGGCCTGCCCCGACGCCGAATGGCGGGTCCTTTTCAGCCTGGCACGATGGGGGGCCCTTCGCGTGCCGTCCGAAGTCGTTGCCCTTGAGTGGCAAGACGTGCTGTGGGAGCAAGGCAAGCTGCGCGTGCGGCAACCCAAGCTGGCGCACCACCCCGGCCGGGAAGAGCGGATCATTCCGTTGTTCCCTGAGGTGCGTACCGCCCTCGCGGAGGTGTGGGACCAAGCCCCGGAGGGGGCCCGGTTTGTCATCAACCGTTATCGGCAATCGAGCGTGAACCTTCGGACCCAACTACAGCGCATCCTCCGAAAAGCGGGGGTGCGTCCCTGGCCGAAGTTGTGGCAAAACTTGCGTGCGACCCGTGCCACCGAATTGGCAAGACTATACCCCCAGCACGTGGCGGCGGCCTGGTGTGGGCACTCGGTGCGTATTGCCGACGCGCACTACTGGCAAGTCACTGAGGCCGACTTCCGACGTGCCGCGGGGCTGGAAAACGAGGCGGAAAAAGCGGCGCAAAAAGCGGCGCACTTTGCGGCGCAGCAAAGACCGGAACCACCCTTGGGAGTGGATTGCAAAGAATCGCAACCCTCGACGCAACCCCTTGGGAATTACGATTCTTTGCGTGATGGTTCGTGTCGTAACCCCTTGCTACATAAGGACTTAGTGGGCGTTACTGGGCTCGAACCAGTGACCTTCAGCTTGTCGAGCTGACGCTCTAACCAACTGAGCTAAACGCCCAAAATGGGGGAGTCAGTGATCCCCAAGGCGGAGCAACAACGAGAAAACGGCCCAACGAGTCTTCCTCGCCGGATGGGCCGTTTGAGGGGCCAGCACCTTAAGTACCGGTTATTCAATCGCTTACGAAAGTGGATATCTTCGCACTCCATTCCAGCCGGTCGGAATCGGTTTATCCGGCCGAGAAGAGACGGGGAAATGATTGGCTACCGCATAACCTCCAAACTCTCACCACGAAAACCCACCGCAGGCTGCTTTCGCCACTATTCTACAGTACCAGCCGCCATCATGTCAACCAACCGGGATCGCGTTCCGGGGCGTAGCGGAAAGCCAGGCCGGCAGAGATCGAGTTCCGTAGGTGCTGGCCAAGGCCGGCGTGTTCGTCGCGGATACTGTCGATGGCGCGGCTTACCGCCATCGAGACCGCCTTGCGGACTTTCTCGATGTCGGTTCGTTCTCGCCTCTTACCGCCAAGGCCCGTCGCCCTGGCGATCTCCGCCCCGAAGGCATCCATCTCCAATTGGAGCTTGGCAATCTGGCCGAGGTCGTTTCTGCCCTCGGCCTCGGTCAAATCCTCCTGCAGTTCTGCGTACCGTTGCTTGTAACTGGCCATCGCCTGGTCATCGAGCAATCGCCCTGACGTTCCGGTGGTGACTCGTGGATCGATGCCGGCCACAGCCGCCAGCAGTGAGGCGGCGGGGACGATGCGACCGGGGGCGGCCAGGAGCCGTGCAAGGTATGCCAGGCCGCGAGCGTCCTGCATAAGGATCATGCTGCGCTCGAACTTGATCACCCAAATCTGCCCCAGGCGTCGAAAAACGCTGGGCGACTGGTCGAGTTCCCGCATCGCTGCTTCGATATCCGCGGTCGGCACTGCCGGTTTTGGCCTGGCGAGCGTCTCCGCAGTCATGCGGTAGACCCGGGTCACCGGCGCTCGCCGCCGAAAGACTCGGCCGCAACTGGAACAATCGAACTCGTCTCCATCCTTCCACGCCTCCCGAAGCTCGCTGGCAGGCATCAAATTCTGACACCGCTCACACTCGACCATCTCCTGGGCGAGCAGCACTTCGTGCTCGACAAGGAGATCGAAGATCGCGACCACCTGATTGGTGTCGCAGGCCAACTTGCAGGAGAAGTCCGCCGGGCGAAGGGGCGCACTCGTGAAGATGGTTGCGAGCAACTCGTCGACCTGCTCCAGGACGGGCTGCAAGTCCCGGTTCTCACGAGCAATGGCTTCGGATTCGTGAAAGTACATAGCGCACCGTTTCCTCGTTGTTCGGCGTCGGGAAGTTGACCCTGTTCCTGAACCCCACCACGATCACATGAACCTCGGAATCCAGCGCGGTGGCAGCGCCGTTGGTGGGCGTCCAGTAGAAGTTGCCGAGATGCCCGACGCCCGACTTGCGGACCGCCGTCAGCGCCGCGTCAATGGCAGCCTCGCCCAGCAGCGGATCGGCCGGCGATGCGCTCTTGCCCTCGAAATGACGCCCCTGCAGTGTGCGGTAGTTGATGCCATGCGACCGCGTTTCGCCAGCGCCCGATTCCTCAAGTGCGTGAAGCTTGGTGATCGGCGGACGCAGATCGAGCAGCGAGAAAAGGGAGCGATCCAGCCAGCCTTTGATCAGCTCGAAGAACTCGTCGGCCACGTCGGCGTAGTCGAAGCCCCGGGGCAACTGGGAGATCTGTAGGAACGCGTTGTTGGCGACCAAGTCCCATTCAAAAGCGACAAGGCTCCGAGTGACCCGATGCA
>JANLFZ010000041.1:8431-16991 GCA_024653385.1 Thermoguttaceae bacterium
TGCACGAAAGCCCGCAACTCGACGTCCTCGCCCTCGTCGGTCTTGCCGGTGTCGTCGTAGTCGGGATTGCGCTCCCACCAGTCGCGCCGCTTTACTGCCGTGATTCGCAGGCGCTTCGGGTCGTGGAAAATGGACGACACCTTCATTTTGTCGGGCAGGACAAGCGGCAGGCTGGCGTTCAGGAGTTTTCCCAGGCGGTGCTGCTTGAGCAGATTGGCCACCCAGGTTTCGTTGCGCCACTCGGCGATCGGCGACTGCGGACCCTTGTACAGGTAAACGTGCTGCTTACCCCAAGGGATCACCTCGTCGAGGTACTGCACAATGGCGGACAGCGTCAGCGAACCGTCGCCCAGCGATTCCTCGATTCGGGCCCGAAGTTGCTCTTTGGTGCCTGACTTCGGTAGATCATTGCGTGAGAGGAATTCGCCAATCTGCGTCTTCTTCAGCGCCAACAGGTCCGTCACGATCAGCGCCTGCTCGTCTTCAGTGAACGCGGCTGGCGCCAAGGTCTCGTTGCTCATGGTGTATCCTTTCGTATGAGGAAGTGGGAGTAAGTTTGCCGTTTGCGTCCACAGGGCACTTTCGACGCGATATCGAGTGGCGAGGTTGCCAAGACGCACCTGATTGCGTGCTCGTTCAGCTTACACTACACAGTCGGTCCAAAAAAAATCCTTCTCAGTCGAACAAGGTCGCTTCTCTCTCCGGAAGCAACAGCCTCAGGTCCTCCAAACGAATCCGCATGGCTTCGGGCGAAACCTGGAATAGCTCGGCCAGCGGCCGGCTGGCATGCTCCAATAGCATCGCATCGGTCCCGTTCTCGCCCGGCTTGACGCTGCCGCGGCGCAGCACCTCGGCGGTCAGGATCGGCTGCTGGTTCGCCCGCAAGTCGCTAAGGTAAATTGGCTCCATGTTGCCTCGCCACTCGTGCCAGGCCCGCTTGACCATGTCGCGGGGCATGAGCAGGCAGGCCGCAAACCGATTTGCCTGAATCTCGACCGGGCTGCGATCGGTGGATCGGCAAACATAACCGGGCCGCTCGGCGCCATCGGGCAGTAGCGACCGTTGGCCGGCGCGGCGCTGGTAGTACTGTCGGTGTAGGCGCCAATGACCGGCCTCGTGGGCGAGCGTGAAATGATAGCGCCCGCGCTTGGCCGGGTGTTCTTCCGGGTCCAGCCCGACGTCCACGCCAACGAGCTTCTCGTCTACCCATAGCGCGCCGTGGATTTCTCCGACCTTGAACAGCTCTTGGAAGTCCTTGAATTCCACGGTCAGACGCAGATAGACCTCGACAATGTCGTCAATCGGGATCGGCGGTGCGGTGACCACGCCGCGGCTTTTGCCGAATTCGGCCAGCAAAAGCGCGGCCTCGTCCTCGATATGCGCGGGAGGCAGGTAGGGCACCTTCGACTTGGAATACGTTGATCGCTTTGCCACGGCATCACCCTCCTTCTTCCTTCATCTTCCTTGCCGTCTGGCGGAGGATGCGCCACTGTTCCGCGGTCAGGCCGCTGGCTTCCCGCAGCAGTTCGGGGGCCTCGGTCGGTTGTTGCTGGATGATCTCCGGCAGGTCTTCGGGCACACGGCCTGCCATCGCGATCCACTCGTCAGGGTTCTCGCCCAATAGTTCGGCCATCCGTTTCACGCGGTCAGCCGTCGGCGGCAGCAGTTTCCCCTGTTCGACCTGGGACAGGTAAGTCGGACTGACGCCCACCAGCTTGGCGAACTGACGGAGACTGTACCTGCCCTCGCGCTTCTCGCGGAGGAATTGGCCGAAGTGCGTAGGTTTCTTCTTGGTCATACTACAGCGCCCCCTTGAACGCTCTGTCCAGAACAGAGGGCAGCATCGAATCAAGTTCCGTTTCCATTTCTTGTTCAACAGCGAGCATTTCGCGCACCTTGCCTTGCAGTCGGTCAAACCAGAGTTGACGCTCGAACGCAGGCACCGGGACCTCAATTCTCATCAGCTTCTCAAGCCCTAGGGTGCGGTTACGACCGGCGCCACCTGGGGAAGCCTCCCCGATCTTCTCGAGGCCTTCCGGCGTGAGCAGATAGAAGCAGAGAAACCCCGCTGTGGCGACGCCTGGCTGCGGTACGCAGGTGATGAAGCGGTGGGAACCGACCCGCCCTGCATCCTCCGGCTGGGCAACGGCAATCGCGCCTTCCCACGCGAAAACATTGTTAAAGACCAGGTCGCCCGGTTCAATCTGGTAGAGCTTCTTCGTTCCAACAGCGAGGAAGTCGAGCGAGGGCTTGTGGAAAGTCCCCTTTCCAAACGAGCGAATGCCCAATTCTGGATATACGCCGCCCATACGGACATCAACGTGTCGACGCACAATTGGGGCGACCTCTGCAAGAGGCATTCGAGGTGATTCACTGGTGATGCGGTCGAAGGCACTGCGGAGCATCGCCGCAGCTTCGGTAGCAATGCCACTGTTGGCCTGTTTGGCCTCTTCGATCTTGCCTGCCACGGCATCGATTTTTGCCACGATCCGGTCCTGTTCATCCCGGCTGGGCAGGGGAATAGAAATCGCTGCAAATTTCTCCGGCTTGATACGGCTCTTACCGGTAGTGCCGCGAGAGGCATCATCGCACGCCCTCCAGAACCAACGGGTCTTCGTGATCCAATAGAACCACTGCGGCGACAGCCGATCATCTACCGGGCGGAATAGAGGAAACTCGCCCGAGCAGTAGCAGCCGGCGAGTTCTGCGGGCACGACGCTCACGCTGCCGTGGCGAGCCCAAATCTTATTGACAATTATGTCTCCTGCTTCAACACGATGAAGAAACGAATACTGAGTTACAGCGCCGTCTAGACGTTCCCTCTCATAGGCTCCAGCACCCCAAAGGCGAACGCCGATCTGTCGATAGTTCTTCCCCGGAATCGGGGCCTCGGGACGTTCAATTGGTTTGGTGACGTCGCCGAGGAACGCTCTGGGCCAGCCGTTGTGACTCATCCTCCGGCCTCCTGGGAATCAACAGTGGCACCGAGGATTTCGCCGATCTCGTCCAAAATCGCTCGCACGCGTTGGTTCTTGACGGCCATGCTGCTGGCCAATTGCTCGGGTGGTAAGTGAGTAAGGGACTCCGCGCTGTGTGGATTCTTGATGTCGAGGTTACAACCACCAGCTAGCACGTCCGCAGCGGCGACCTTCCAAGCGTGAGCGTTTGCCGGCCGACGCGAAAGCCGGAACCACTTCATGAGGTCGGCGAGTTCCTCGAATTGCAGCGGGGCGGTCTTGCTGTACTTCTTGCGCCCGTCGGGCAACGGCTGCTCGTAATACCAAATGGTCCCAGTCGGGCCGGACCGGTCGAAGAACAAGATGTTCGTGGGAATCGGTGTGTACGGCTCGAACACGCCCGGTGGCAGACGGACCACCGTATGGAGATTGAACTTCGTCAGTAGTTCCTCCTTGATACGGGCGCAAATCCCATCGCCGAACAACACGCCGTTGGGCACGACGACCGCCGCGCGGCCGGGCTTTGGCCCACGCCGCAGCTTCCGCATAATCAACTGGAGGAACAACAGCGCGGTCTCGGTGGTCCGCTTATCTTCGGGAAAGTTGTTGAGAATGCCACGTTCTTCCTCGCCGCCGAAAGGCGGGTTTGTCAGGATAATGTCCACGCGGTCGCGGTCGCCAATCTCGTGGAGTGGGAACCGTAGGCTGTTGCCCGGGTCAATCTGCGGGGCTTCGAGGCCGTGCAACAGCAGGTTCATTTGGCACAGTAGATAGGGCAGAGGCTTGGCTTCGCCGCCGAAGATCGACTGTTCCTGCAAGACCTTGCGCTGCTGGACGGTCTTGGCCTGCTTGGAAAGGTGGTTGAATGCTTCGACCAGGAACCCGCCGCTGCCGCAGGCGGGGTCCAAAACGGTCTCCCCAAGTTGCGGATCGATGGCTTCGACCATGAAACGGACGACCGGCCGTGGCGTGTAGAACTCGCCATTCTCGCCGGCGGCGTCGCGCATTTCACGGAGCATCGACTCGTACAGGTGGCCCAGCGTGAACAACTCGTCCTGGGCCAGGAAATGGATATTGTTCACCTGATTGATGACGTCGCGGAGCAGGTAGCCCGACTGCATGCGGTTGACCACGCCGCCGAAGACGGTGCCGATCACTTGGCGTCGGCTGCCACGGCCGTTCTGAAGGCCGCTGAGGTACTTCAGCAGGCCGAGGCCCTTTGTGCCATCGGGACGGATCGTTTCTTCATTGTTGATAAAGGCGATCAGTTCCGGGCCGGTGATCCCGTTCTCCTGCGCCGCCCAGTCGCGCCAGCGGTAAGGCGACTCGATGGCTGGGCGATAACGCTCCCGCCGCATCTTGGCCTTCGATTCCTCGATCTGCTCCATGTCGTCGAGGAACTTCAGGAACATGACCCAGGTGAGCAGGGGCAAGCGGTCCAGGTCGGTGGACAGGCCCTTGTCCTTCCGCATGATCTTGCGGCACGACTTGATCACGTTGCCCAAGCGTTCCGCCGTCGTGGCCGGCTGCTGGGTTTTATTGGACGATTGGGTTCTCGCTGTCTTTTTGGCCATGACTTCCTATCATGCTGCTTGGTAAAGGATGGTCTGCAACTGTCGCACGGCCTCGACGAGCCGATCTTCACCGCCAAACTTGACGGCGATCTCCATGACATTTCCGTGCTGGCAAATAGGCGGCAGTTCCAGCACGTCGGGGATCAGAAACTGCGCCGTGCCGTGCTCGGTGTACTTGTCCAGAAGTTCTTCGAGGATCTGCCGGGCCTCGGGGCCATACTGGTCGAAGAAGTCTCGTCGCTCCGTGCGGAGCCGCTGCGCCCGTTCCCGCCGCGTCCGCAGCGGGCCGTTGAACGCCAAGTGACAGAGCAGGTCGAGCGGATCGGCGTCCGGCTGATTGGCGGTCTCAGCAAGATGGTCGAAATCGATGCCCCGCTCCTCGAGCCGATCGATGATGCCTCGGCGACAATCCGGGTCGGACCACTGCTCCCGGAGTTCGACCGCGTTGCGAAAGAGCGTGCGGACTTTGTCGGCCGTGTAGTCGGTGAACTGCACCACGCGCAACTGGTTGCCGTCGGGGTCGAGTTCGTAAACGAGGTGGGCGGCAATCTCGACCTGCCCGCCGTCAAAGTAGAACTTCCGCCGTGGGGCATCGTCTTCGTCCGGCGGCAACTCCTCGGGCCTCTCGTCCTCGGGCTCTGGCGTGATGACCGTTTCCTCCTCGGTCGGTTCGCCTTCCTCGTCGATGGTCTGCTCGGTCTCGATAGAAGGCTCGCCGTCGAAGTCGGGATCGGCGAACAGCCGAGTGGCGGAACCGGTGTAGTCGAGGATGCTGAAGAACAGCTTGCCGTAGTCGTCGCGGACGCGGGTTCCGCGGCCGATGATCTGCTTGAACTCGGTCATCGAATTGATGACCCGCACCAGCACGATGTTCTGCACGGTCGGCGCATCGACGCCCGTGGTGAGCAACTGCGACGTGGTGAGGATGACCGGGGTGCGCCGCTCCAGATCCTGAAAATTGCTCAGGTGACCGCGGCCAACATCGCCTTCGTCGGACGTGACACGGCAGACGTAATCGGGGTGCTGCCGGACCAGGTCGGTGTTGAGATTATTCAGCGCCCGCCGCATCTCCTCGGCATGTTCCTGATCGACGCAGAACACGATGGTCTTGGCGAAACGATCGGTGCGACGGAGGAAGTCGGTCAGGTGTCGAGCGACAGCCTCAGTGCGGGCACGCAGGGCGACGATCCGCTCGAACTCGCCCGTGTGGTATTCCTCATCGGGAATCTCGCGGCCGTACCGGTCCAAGTCGCCTTGGCTGGGCCGCCAGCCGGCGGCGTCCCATGTGGTCACCACGCGGTGGACGCGGTACGGCGCCAGGAAGCCGTCGTCGATGCCCTGGCGCAGGCTGTAGGTGTAGATCGGATCGCCGAAGTAGTTGTAGGTGTCGGCGTTGTCCTGCCGGCGCGGCGTGGCCGTCATGCCGATCTGGAAGGCCGGCTCGAAGTATTCGAGGATTTCCCGCCAATTGCTGTCGTCGCGGGCGCTGCCACGATGGCATTCGTCCACGATCACCAGGTCGAAGAAGTCCGGGGCGTATTCCCGGTAGAGGCCCGGGCGGTTTACGTCGCGGGCGATGGACTGGTAGATGGCAAAGTACATCTCCCGGCTTTTCACGGCGTGGCCGTTGGCGATTTTCCACCGGGCGTCGCCGAACGGGGCGAATATCTTGGCCATCGGGTCGTCGACTAGGATGTTCCGGTCGGCCAGGTACAGAATCCTCGGCCGGCGATACTCGCCCCCGGGATTCCATCGCGAGGACCACAGCTTCCAACAGATCTGAAACGCGACGACCGTCTTGCCGGTGCCGGTGGCCATCGTCAGCAAGATGCGCCGGCGCCCCTGGCCCACGGCCTGGATGGCGCGATTGATGGCGATCTCCTGGTAGTAACGGGGAGTCTTGCCGCTGAGGTGATAGGCCGGCGTCAACAGCCGTTCGGCCGCCTCGGGCGACAGGGATTCGTTACCGGTGAGCCGTGCCCAGAGTTCCTCCGGCGTCGGGAACGCGTCGATCTCGCGTTCCAAGCCTGTCGTGTAGTCAAACTCGATGATTCCGTGGCCGTTGGTGGCATAGGCGAACCGAAGGCCAAGAATCTCGGCGTATTCCTTGGCTTGCTGCAACCCTTCGCCGGGCGTGGCGTAGGTGGGCTTGGCCTCGACGACGGCTATTGCCAGATCGGGCCGGAAACGGAGAATGTAGTCGGCGCGTTTGCCAGGCCGACGCCGCCCACGTCGGCCGGCGACGATGATCCGCCCATCCGTGAACGTGACCTGCTCATTGATGCGGTGAGGCTCGTTATCCCAGCCGGCGGCTTGGAGCCGGGGGACGACGTAGCGGCGACAGGTGTCGGCTTCGTTGGGCATCGTGGCACCCGCAGGGTGGGTTTACGCTGGCGCCCGATCGCGGTCGCCAGCGGCGTTTGTGTACGCTAAACACAAAACATAACCTAGATCATAACCCACGGGTCATGGAAACACAAGCCTCCCGTATGCCAGCGGGCCGATTCTTGCACGCAACGTGTTTTGCTGCAAGCACTTAAGTCTGAACATTCACGCGATTGCGCGCGCCAACGTCCCTATCGAAAAAAGCACACCTGGACATGATCCGCCATCGTGTTGGTTTTCCGCTTGGCGGGGTTCGCCCTTATCTTCCCTTCCCGCTCGAGTTTCAGCAGCACCGCCTTGTAGTTCTTCAGCAGGTAGGGCCGGCCGACATGGTGGGCGTCGAAAAGCCCTCTCACGGTCATCGTGCGGCCCGCGAATTCATCGAGTAGCATTTGTTCGAGGTCGTCCAAGGGCCGGGTTAGCTCGAACAGGAGCGGATACTTGCGGTCGGCCGGGCAGTAACTGAACGACGGCACCTGCTGATCCGCCTTGGAACTCTGCTTGGCCATGACCTCCTTCATGATCTCGTAGCCGCGCACGTGCTTGCTGACGAAGATCAGGTAGTGACTGGTGCGCGTGCCCTGGTCGTTGAGGAAGCAGAAGGGCAGCACGTATTTGCCGCCAAGGTCCCGAATCGCCTGGGACAGCTCCTCGACGATGGCCGTTTCGCGCTCGGCCGGCACGAGCCCTTTCAGCGACTCCCGCAGCGCGTCGGCTCGCTCCTTGCCGAACAAGCAATCCATGTGCTCATCCACCGCGTCGTTCGGGAGTCCCATGTTGATCCGATTGTAGTTGAAGAAGAAGATGCAGTCGCATCCCCAATCCTTCAACACGGAGTTGATGAGCCGCAGCGACAGCCCTTTGTAGCCCCACGGATCGACGAAGAACAGCGTCGGGACCAGCGACATCTGCTCGAACTGCTTGACGATCTCTTCCCCCACTTCGTAGTTCTGCACGCGCGGCTTGTAGCGAAGGGTTTCGATGCCCGGGAGGGCCGCGATGGCGGTTTCAAGCGTTCTTGAGTGGTCGCTGTTGCAGTCGTTGAAAACCGTCACCAGCATCTCGCGCAGGTCGGGATCGGCAATCGCCCTTTCCAAGATCAGCAACGGTGTTGAAAGGGTGCCGTCGGTATATCGCCCTGGGCCGGCGAACAAGTCGATGTAGGCGATGCGACGATCACGTCCTTTTTTGGCCACGGAGATGATGACCTTGGCCCATGCCCAGAAGTAGTTCGCCACGATGGCCGCTTTCACCCGGGACTGGTCCGTCGACTGGTCAAAGAAGGAGCTCATGCCCTCGGTCCCTATGCGGTTCGTTTTCCTTTGGCCCGCGGCACAGGCCAAACGTCGGTGAACCGGGCCATCAGTTGCCGGCGTTCCTCAAGCGTCGGAACGGGCGTCGTGGTGAGCGTGGGTTGCTCATCGTAGGTGCGCCCGTTCAATTCGCGGCCGGTGATGCACTTTCGGGTTCCACCCCACTGCTTGAAAAAGAACGGCACGCAAGCTGATTCACATTGCCGCTGAATGCCGGTCACCCATTCAACCTTCATCGGGCGAGCGCCCGCGCCGCTCTCCCCGCCGCGAGATGACGCCGCTCATGCGCGCCGTGTGATAGGGTCCCATCTCCTCGCGGAAGGGGTCGGTT
>JANLFZ010000041.1:17001-21336 GCA_024653385.1 Thermoguttaceae bacterium
CCCAATTGATCCCGGCAAGGTCGACGACGCCGAGGTCTTCCAACAGCGGCTCAATGGACAGGAAGGACATCGCCGGCCTGGCCTCGCGGAGGTGCTGGATGCGCGGCAAGCCATGCCGGCGGTTCTCGACGCTGACGCCCCACCAGACGTGGGGCAGCGCGGCGGCCAGCGCGAGTTTCGAGAGCAGGAGGTCGCGCAGCCGCTCCGAGCGTTTGGTTAAGACCTGGTAGGTATGCCAGTTCGCCGCTTCCATCACGCGGGCGACAAGCTCGATGTACTCGTCAGGCACGTCGCGATGGAAAAGATCGCTCATCGAGTTGACGAAGACCATCTGCGGCTTCGACCAGGTCAACGGCTCAATGAGTTTCTCCGGGACCAGCCGGAGGTCAAACCCCTGCTCGTAGGGGTGATTGGGAACACCCCGAAATCGCTCCGCGAATGTCTCGGCGTAGCAGTGTGCGCAGCCCGGACTGACCTTCGTGCAGCCTCGCACGGGATTCCACGTCGCGTCCGTCCATTCGATCTTCGATCCTGCGCTCACAGCGTCCTCCCCCTAAAGTGTAGTGGACGAAGCAGTTATTCGGCAACCCTCGCGAGGCGTTTTGGCGAGGGTTCATAGCGACTTGCGGCCCGCATGGCCAGATCAATTGCCCGGCGGTTGCGGCTGAGGCCGAATCGTCGCCCACATCTCCCGCTGTCTGTCCCAGTCAATCTCAGCGGTCAGGGGGCGGAGCGCCTTTTCGTGGATGGTCGGCTTGCCGGCGGTAACGCGGGGAAGGAACAAGAGTTCCTCCTGGATGTCGGGGGCCAGGAGGGCGAGGTTCAGGATTTGGGTAATCCGAGGCTGGGTGACGTGGCCCAGGCGGGCGAGCTCCATCACATCCGAAACCTCGCCGCTGAGCAGCAAACGTTCGAGCCGGATGGCGAGCGCCATCAGGCGGGAGATTCGGGGGATGCGGCCTGCCTCGACAGGCGTTGATTCCTGTCTTGCCGCCGCGACGCGACGGCGGCCGTGGGCTTCGCGGGTCAACTGGAGCTTGCGTTTGACGGTAATCATGCGGCGTCCTCGATGTTGCCTTCGGCCAGCGCCTTGATGGCCGAGGGGTGGAAGGAGATGGCGATGGTGCTGTCGGTCACGTCGAACTCGATGCGGGCCACCAGCAACGCAATGACCTGGGACTGCTCGCGCGAGCTGAGGGCGTTCCAGACGTTGTCGAAGTCGGCAAAGGCGGCGGCGACGTCGGCAGCATTGATCTGTTGGCGCTGGACCTCGCCCGTTCGGGTGCGAATCTGCGAGAGTCGCTGCTCGCCCCTCGCCACGCGATCGTGCAGGTCGGCGATGCGGGCGGTGGTGGCGCTGCTCGGTTCGGTGGTCACCGCCAGCCGGCTGATCTCGGCGTGGTCGCGGGCGAGCTGACGTTCCAGTTGGCGCTGCTGGGTCGTTAGTTCGGCCAGTTCGTCGTCGGCCGTCGCACGGGCCTGACGAAGCACCTCGGCCCGTAGGTCGTCGTCGTGCGCGATGCAGCGAATCTGGTCGACGACGGCGGCCTCGATCTCGGCGGCGGGAAGCGACTTCGTGGGGCAGGAGTTCCAGCCGCTCTTGATCGCTTTGCCGCAGGTGTAGTAGCGGTAGCGTTTCGTCCCGCGGCCGGTGAAGTTGTGAACCATCGTGTGCCCGCAGGCCTTGCAGAAGAGCAACCCCTTGAGCAGCGCGCCATACTTGTTGATCAGGTGATTGCCCTTGCCGCCCCCGTTCTTCTGGAGAGTGGCTTGGACCTTCTCGAAGACATCGGGGTCGATCAACGGCTCGTGTTCGCCATCGTAGAGTTCCGACTTGTGCCTGATCTTGGCGATGTAGATCGGGTTGGTGAGCAAGCCGTAGACGGAGCACTTGTCGAATGGTCGGCCGCCCCGCGTGAGGCCCTTCTTCGTCTTCCACGTCTTGTTGCACCACCCGCGACGGGCGAGTTCCTCGACCACTGGCAGCAGCGACCCGAGCTCAAGGTAAAGGGTGAAAATTCGTCGCACGCGAACGGCCTCCTCGGCGTTGACGACGAGCTTGGGGCTGGGGTTGGTGCGGTCGACATCGTAGCCGAGGACGGGGACGCCGCCAGCCCATTTCCCCTTGCGTCGCTGGGCGGCGATCTTGTCGCGGATACGCTCGCCGATGATCTCTCGCTCGAACTGCGCGAACGACAACAGGATATTGAGCGTCAGCCGGCCCATCGAGTGGGTCGTGTTGAACTGCTGGGTGACCGAGACGAACGAGACGCCGTGCTTGTCGAACGTCTCCATGATTTTGGCGAAGTCGAGCAACGAGCGGCTGAGGCGGTCGACCTTGTAGACGACCACGCAGTCGACCTTGCCGGCGGCAATGTCGGCCAGCAGGCGGCCCAACGCCGGCCGGTCCATGCTGCCGCCGGAGAAGCCGCCATCGTCGTAATGGTCGGGCAGGCATTCCCAGCCCTCGTGCTGCTGGCTGGCGATGAACGCCTCGCCCGATTCCCGCTGGGCGTCGAGCGAGTTGAACTCCAGTTCGAGCCCCTCCTCGGATGATTTGCGGGTGTAGATAGCGCAGCGAATCTTGGGGCCCGTAGGCGGTTTCTTGCGGCTCATGACTTCCTCCACAGGCGGAAGAACAAGAAGCCGTTGATGTGCGACCCCGTGATCGCCTTGGCGATGGCGGACAATGAGCGATAGCGTCGCCCCTCGTATTCGAACCCGTCCGCGACCACGAGCACGCGAATCATGGTGCCCTTGTAATCGCGTTCGATCCAGTTGCCGGGCGGCGGCAGTCGCGGGTCGCGAGCCGGTTCGATCTTGATCGTGTCCGGAGGCACGCCCTCGTTCGGCTTCCTCGCCCGCGGCGGGGTGACCCGAATCTCCGCATCGTCGGCGAGTTCCTCCGCTCGCCCGCGAGCGCGCTCCGTTAGGCCCCCTTCGGAGTTGGCTTGCAGCCGCCACGCGATCCGGCGGATCAGATATCGCCGGTGCCGACTGCGGCACTGCTCGCCGAAAACCTCCTCGAAGCGCCTGGCCAGTTGGCTGACCGACATGTCCTGCAGCCGAGCTACGTCGGCCGCCACGGTGCTGTTCATTGCTGCTCTCCTGAATGGTTGGCCGCGACGTCGTGGGTGGGCGCGGGATCGCCCTTGGATGCGTCGTCGGCCGTCGTTGGGGGGGTGTCGCCCGGCGGTTTCCCGTGGCCTGTGCGCTGGGCGGTGTGCCGAACGCGGACCAGTCCTCGAACGAGGATCGCGGCCAGGCGACTTTCACGTGTCTCGTCCATCGTTCACCTCGCTTTCGGGGGCTCGCCGGATATCGGTGAGGCCCACGTTCACATAGAGCCTCGTTTCCGAGACAACCTCAAGGCCTGGGTTGCGAGGTGGAGACAATTCGCCCGCCTCGGCCAATGCAGCGATGCGGCGGAATCGGGCGACCCCTCGGGCGAGAATTGCAGCCACACGGCGGCGGCGCGCTTCGGGCGTCGCGCCACCGATGGCTGGAGCAGCGGAAGACGGCATCAATCGGCACCGGTTCGGCAAGGGCAGGACCACGGGGACGCACGCTGCGTCCACCCCAAGGTTATGTATGCCGTCCGCGCGTCCCGCTGCGCGCCTGGCCCCGTTCTCAGCCGATTTCTCCGTGATTGTCAGATGCCACACGCTTTGTGGCATCGCCACACGAGTTGTGACGCCTGGCCTCCGCCGTGAGGAACGACCCCGGCGGACGCGCAGCACGACTGTGTGGTAACTGCGGCCATCGCCCGGCCGCAGCACAGTATCTCTTCGTGCGGCGACGGATCGTCCGTGGCGGCTGCCTCCGGCAGGAGACAGTTATGCCCACGTTCGATTCGCAGACGATCGTGACCGAGTACGCGCGGACGCTGATCCGCGTGAAAGCCAAGCAGATCGTCCGCCGGCCCGGCTTCAGCCGGTCCGATCAGGCGGACATCGAGCAGGAACTGGTCGTCCACCTGCTCTGCCAGGCCCAGCACTTCGATCCGAACCGTGCGTCGCTGAACACCTTCATTGCCCGCGTCATCGACTCGGCCGTGGCGATGCTGGTACGGGATCGCGGGCGATCCAAGCGCAATCCCAGCGGTGACGCCGAGGTGCAGTCGCTGGCGGAGAAGGTGCCCCAGGCAGAAGGTCCGCCCGCGCCGCTGGCACGGCTCATCAGCCGGCTCGATCTGGAACGCCGCACCGGCGGCGCGTCGCCCTCGGACGCAGATCTGTTCGAACTGGCCGACGACGTGGCCAGCGTCCTCCCAACGCTGCCTCCCGAGCTACAGGACATCTGCCGCTCCCTGCTCACCCGCAACCGGCAGGAGAC
>JANLFZ010000429.1:0-4311 GCA_024653385.1 Thermoguttaceae bacterium
CCTTGATGGGCAAGGCCAGCTTGTAGGGCTTGCACTGGGGGATGGCGCGGACCGCGCGCTTCGCCCCCTCGTAGAGCGCCTGGCGCGTCTCGTCGAAGGGATAAAGGATCGCGGCCTCGCGGGCCAGCCCCTGTTTGACGGGCACGGTCACGCAGGTGTCGCCGAAGAACTTGCGGGCTTCGCGGCACGTGGCCTCGTCGCCGGTCACCATGATCGTCGGAACGCCGAAATGCCCGGCGATCGCGGCGCTTTGGGCCAATTCCCCGGACTCGACGCCGTTGTACCAGTACCGGTTCTCGGTCCTGGAGGACTGCGTGTGGTGGAGCACGCCGTCGGGCGTGCCCATCATCGCATGGAAGCCGAGCATCACCATGCCCGAGAAACTGGCATCCAGACCGCAAAGCGGGCCGCCCGGTCGCGGCGTGCCGGTGATGTACTTCGCTCCGGGAACCATCAGGTGCGGCACCACGGCTTGCGTGCCGTGGCCGTCGAGCACGACGACCTCGTGGACGCCCGCGTCGCGCAGCCCGCGCACCACGGCCGCGATGTCGCCCATGAGGTACTCGCACGCCTCGCGGTTCTGGGGCGTGCCCGGCTCGCGGGTCTGGGCGAACTTGTAGACCCCGCTGGCGCCCTCCAAATCGGTGTTCACGTAGATCTTCGGCGGCTTGGCCGGCTCGGCGGCCAGCGCCGCCGAGGCAACCCAGAACAAGGCCCACGCACCCCACCACCGGAACAGCACGGAAAGCGACATGGCGATGCCTCCAAGAAAGGATGTTTTGGGGGTAGATGCCGCGGCGAGACCCTATCGTTTCGAGACGAGGTCGCCAAACGGGCCGAGCAGTTCGTACTTGTTCTGCCAGGTCGTGTACATGATGCCCAAAGCGCCGGGCGTCCGGTCCAACGCCGCCAGCCATCCCTTGGGGTTGTCCAGCGTGTCGCCGTCGTAGTAGGCCCCGGCGAGCGTCTTGAAGCCCAGGCCGGAAAAGTGGGCCAGGCTCTCGCTGCGTTTCTCGTAATACCAGCAGACGATGCGCAGGTCCTTGGGCACATGCTTCCACGACCCCGTGTAGTCGCCCTCGACCAGGTAGTAGTTGCCGTGGGCGTTGTGGTTCGGGTCGAGCATGTCGGACCAGACAAAGACCTCGGCTTGCGGGTTGACGCGGCGGATCATTTCGAACTGCCGGCAGAGGCAGTCGCCGAGGATCTGGGCCATGCTCATCTTGCGGGCCTTGCACGCCTGGCACGATCCGCCGGCCCGGATCTCGTCCATGCTCAAGAGCCACCGCTTGGGCGCCAGGTGCTTCTGGATCAGCTGGGCTTGCTTCTGCCAGAGGTCGTAGACCTTCGGCTCGGACATGCAGATGGTCACCTGACCGTCGTGGATCGCCATGCCGTGGTAGAACGTCACGCGGAGCGTCTGGCCCTCGCGCAGGCGGGTTGTCGGCAAGAGCCGGATCGCGGGACCGGCATGGTCGAAGCGGAACGTGAGCTTGGGGTCGGAAACCGGGGCGAAGTCGCGGCCCTCTTCGTAGACCGTGCCCGAGCCTTCGTCGCGGACCGAAAGCGGCGTGCCGGGCCGGCGGAGCACGTTGACCAGCGCGACCTCGTCGATGCGCAGGTCGTCGAGCCAGAACCGGCCGGCCTTGCCGCCCCAGACCCCGGCATAGATCCGCACCTTGTCGTAGTCCATGCTGTTGAAGCCGATGGCGACCTGGCGCCAGTCGCTGGTCGCGCCGACGCGGACGTTCACCGGGGCAAGCGACCGCCCGTCGGCCAGCACCTGAATCTGAAACCTCCCGGCCGGCTCGAGGCCTTCCGTCTTCAGCCAGGCGGTCACGCGGTAGCAGCGGTGCGGGCGCACGGGCACCTCGAACATCACGCGGCCATGCCCGTGCGGATACTGGCCGAAGTTCTCGAAGCGCAGCGAGGCCTTCCCCTCCTTGAATACCTGGGTGTCGATGAAGCTCACCTTGCCGGGCTGGTCGTGGAACCGGCATCCGCGGGCGCGGTCGCCCGCGTGGTCCTCGAATCCTCCATTGGGCATCCGGACCGGAAAGTCGGACTTGAGTCGCGCTTCGGTTCCCTCGACGACGAACCGGGCGTCTTGGACGAGAAGCCCTTCGGCCAGGTTGCGGTCGTAGGCCAAAACGCTCCCGCCGTAGCCGGCCGAGAAGATGATGGGGATGATCTCGATGCCGCGTTCGGCGCACGCCTGTTTGACCGCCTCGAGGCGCTGGAAATACCCGGCGGGCTGCCGGTCCAGCCGGTCGAGCCCCGCCGAGAGCACCATGCCGTTGAGCCCGTGGTCGCCGGCGGTCTTGACGATCGCGCGGATATCGTCGACGTCCTGGTCGTTGTGCAGGCCCCGGGAGACGTAGACCCATCGGCACGGGTACTCGCCGGCGGAGAGTTCCGCCGACGAAAGAGCGATAGGCAACAGAGCGAGGCAAACGGAAAGATACTTCATCGGGCGGTCCTCCTGGCAGCGGGGCGCATGGAACGCCTGCCATTGTGGGGAGTCGCCCGGTGGCCCGTCAACTAGAACTTGAAGTTGAACGTCCGCGTGACGAGGCGCCAAAGGCGTTGGCCCAGGGTTTGCCATTCGTCGCGGTCCATGTGGATCTTGGCGCGGCCGCGCAGGCCGAGGCGAAGCGTGCCTTCGTGGTCATCGAGGGGGACGCGGGCCTGGTACGAGGGGTTCAGCGGGACCTCGGCGCCGGAGGCGGTGGGTTTGGTGGGCAGTTCGCCGCCGGAGCGGGCTGAAAGCCGGCGCGACGCGATGCGGAGGTTCGATTGCGAGACCTCGACGACCTCGCCTTCGAGCGTGTCGTGGGGCAACTCGTCGAGCTTGATCTCGACCCGCTGCCCCGGCCGCGTCACCACCTGGCCTGCCGCGTCCCGAACCACGTTGCCTTCCTCGTCGCGCATCGGGCGGCGGCCGCGCACGAACTCGATGTCGGCCTGGTCGATCACCAAGATGGCCTCGAGCTTGCGCGGGTCGCCGATCTGGCAGAACAACACCGTGTCGTCCAGGCGGGCGCCGAGGTTCTTCGCCTCGAAGGGCGAGCCGTGCCAGGCGGGGAGCATGCCTTCGGCCGTCGGATCCTCCGGCCTCGGCGTCCAAGGCGGGGGAAGGATCACGCCGGCGGTGCGGGCCGAGAGTATCAGCCGGTCGCGCTCCTTGCGCTTGTCCTCGAGTTGCCTCTTCTTGGCCTGGCGCGATTCCCGAAGCGACGGGATCTCGCTGCCGGCCTCCGGATCGCGCAATCGCTGGCTTTCGAGCACCGCCAGACGCGTCTCGATTTCGTGCAGCGCGCCTTCGAGGCGGGCGATCTCGAGATCGAGTTCGAGGCTGCGCAATTGGGCCAGCCGCGTGCCCGGCTCGACGCGCTGGCCGGGCTGGACGTACACCGCCTCGAGCACCCCCGGCACGTCGACGTACACCGACTCGGCGTCGCGCGCCTGGATTTCCACGGTGGCCAGCACGCTGTACGGCAGCGGCACGCCAACGACGAACCCCACCAGCAAGGCCAAACCCGCCAAGCTGGCGAGCATCCGGGGCTTTTTCACCTTGTCGAGCCTCCCAGGGACGTAGAAGAACTTGCCCAGCCGGTACACGGGCTGCACGACCAGGCCGGTCAGGGCGAGGGCCACCACCAGCCAGCCGAGGGCCTCGAGCTTGTACTGCTTGCAGATCCGATACAAGAACCACAAGATCGAGAACACGACGACCCAGCGGTAGATCGCCGCGGCGACGGAGTACAGGGCAAAGAACAACTGGCGCTTCTGGGGCAGGAAGGGGTCTTCCTGCGGTTCCAGCCCGAGAAACCACTTGCCCGCCTTCTGGCTCAAAATCGTCGTCGCCTTCTGCCGCAGGTTGGGGATTTCGAGAATGTCGGCCAGGATGTAGTAGCCGTCGTACCGCAAGAGCGGGTTGGCGTTGAAGATGATCGTGCTGACCGAGCTGATGAACATCACGTTCAGGCACAGGTTCTGCAAGAGTCCCGGCGAACTGTACCACCACAGGAACGTGCAGATCGACGCGAGCACGACTTCGACGTAGATGCCTGCCGCGCCGATGGCGGCCCGATGCCACTTGTTGGGAAGCATCCACGAGTCGGAAACGTTGCAGTACAAGCAGGGCGTCAGCACGAGGATCATCACGCCCATCTCGTGGCATTCGCCCCCGAAGTGCTTGCACGACAGCCCGTGGCCGAATTCGTGGACCACCTTGGTCGCGGCCAGCGTCAAGGCCAAGAGGAAGGCATTGGCGGGGCTGAAGAAGTTGTGGAACGCCGGCAGCTTCGA
>JANLFZ010000429.1:4333-5508 GCA_024653385.1 Thermoguttaceae bacterium
GGGCTGAAGAACCACCGCAGCTTGGGATAGAGCCACTGGAGGATCCGCTCGGGGTCGATCCCCTTGAAGCGAATGCACAGGATGTTGCTCAGCATCCCCAAGAGTTCCTTGCGTCGCCGCTCGCGGCGGCGCTCGAGCAGATGGCCGCCCTGGCCCTGGACGTCGGCGATGATCAATCCGCTGCGGTGGAGCATCCCCAAGAACTGCTGAAGCTCCTCGAGCGTGATCTTCTGGGGCGGAAACTCGGCCTCGAACTGTTCCTTGATCTCGTCGAGGCTCGTCTCGCCGTCGAGCATCTGGAGGATGGCGAACTCCTCCTCCTGAAAGCGGAAGTAGTGCAGGCCCACCGGGTCCTTGACCACCCAATAGCTCTTGCCGTGGTAGCGCTGGCGGCGGGCCGAGAGGTCGGGCCGCTTGCGGATCCGCAGCTTGCGGGCCGAGCTGGAGACGAGACTGTCGGCAAGGGTGGCCATGCGGGGCGGAGGGAGGTTAATACTGCTTCAGTTCGATGCGCATTTCGCCCTTCTGGCCGGGGCGCAAGAGCCAGTAGCCCGAAGCGTCCTTCTCGTTGACCACCTCGGCGTGGACGAGGAACCGGCCGTCGTTCTCGATCTTCGGGTTGACGTGGACGACCGCCCCGCGGAACGTCCGCTGAGCGCCGTGCGCCAACACGACGCTGACGGTGACGGGTTGGCGGTCGACCTCGGGCGGAGCGATCTTGTCGGCATCGAGGAAGGCTTGGATGCGAAGCCGGTCCAACCGGACGATCTGGAACACGGGATCGCCCGGCTTGACCCACTCTCCCACCCGGCGATACCGCTGGACGATCATGCCGCTCCACGGGGCGAGGATCTTGCGGCGTTGGATGTCTTCCAGGGCCGCGGCCCGCTCGGCGACCTGGATGTTCTCCTTCTCGGCCGCGATGCCCAGCTCGTGATGGGCCTGTTCCATCTGGAGATAGGCTTCGTTGTAGGCGAGTTTGAGCCGGCGGATCTCGAAGGGCGTGACCGTGCCGGGGGCCTTGCGGTTGGTGGCCTCGGCCTCGTCGATTTCGGCCAGGGCGACCTTGGCCTTGGCCTCGGCATAACGGACGTTCACGTCGTTGCCCGCCTCCTTCTTGGCCGCGCGGAGCTTGGCCTCGGCGATGTCCAACGCCCGCTGCACGTGAACGTCGT
>JANLFZ010000430.1 GCA_024653385.1 Thermoguttaceae bacterium
CGGGGGCAGCATGGCAAAGGAGAACGAAATGGCGACCGCTTTCGAAACCCTGATCGGCATCTTCGAGGAAGACGGACTTCGGCACCGCGTGATTCCCGATCGCCATCTGGTCGAAGCCGGCTTCCGGGGAGAAGCCGGGCGATACCTCCTCCACTTTCATGTTGATGAAGGCGAGGGGGTGTTTCAGATCTTCGTGATGCTGCCCTGCTTCATCCCCGAAGGTTGTCGCCTGGCGGTCGCCGAGGCGATTTGCCGGGCGAACTTCGGCATGAAGGTCGGCAACTTCGAGTTGGACTGCGACGATGGCGAGGTTCGCTTCCATGTCGGCAACTGCTTCCCGGAAGGCACCCTCGACCCGCACGTGGTCCGCCGGCTGCTTGGCACAGCGCTTCACGTTGCCGACCGTTACCTCCCGGCCTTGATGTCGGTCGTCTACGGAAACGAACTGCCCAAGGACGCGATCGAGTACGTGGAAGGGGCGGCGCGGGTGGTGGACTGCTCCGAGTGACGGAGGGCCTTCAAGCCGGGCGGCGGCTACGGCGCCGGTCCCCAGCCTAGGAACGGTTACGCCCTTTGCCGACAGGCTTGGCGAGGGGCTCTCCGGCGGCGGGCCAGCCGTCGCGCCAATCGAGCGGACGGATCTGAAGGATTCGCCCCAAACGCACGTCGCGCGCGTCGTAGACGTGGTGGACGAGCCAGTCCCGGCCGTCGGCACCCAGCACGCTGTTGTGGCCCGGCCCGCGCCATCGATCAGAACCCGCCACGACTAGCGTCCCGCCGCCGTCGAGCATCCGCCGGCCCTCGGAGTCGACGTACGGGCCGAGCACGTCCTTCGACCGCCCCACGACCACTTTGTAGGTGCTCTCCAGGCCGGCGCAGCAAAGGTCCCACGACACGAAGAGGTAATAGAAGCCGTTGCGAAAGATCACGTAGGCCCCCTCGATGGCCGGCGGATCGACGCCCTTGGCCCTGCGCGCCACGGCCACGACCTGTGGCGGGCTGCCCGCCAGTTTGCCCGTGGCCGGGTCGACCCGCGCGGCCTTGATGCCGGTCCAGAACGAACCCCAGAAAAGGTACGGCGCTGCGTCACGATCGAGGACCAGCGCGGGGTCGATCGCATTGAAGTCGGTTCTGCCAGGCGCCGATTCGAGCACCATGCCGCGGTCTTCCCAACGGTACTCGGGTCGCGACGGGTCGAGCGACCGGTTCACGGCCAGCCCAATCACCGACCGCTGGCTGCCGAACGTCGAGACCGAATAGTAGAGGTGATACCGCCCGGCGAAAAACGAGATGTCGGGCGCCCAGACGTTGCGCGCCTTGGGGATCGCTGCCTTGGCCCACGCCGGCACGTTCTCGTCGAACACCCGTCCGACGCGCTTCCAGTGGTACAGGTCGTCGGATCGCCAGATGGGCACGCCTTCGCCGGTCGAAAAGACGTAGTAGGCCCGTGGGGCGTCCGTCGCGATGACGGCCGGATCGGGGCACCCGATCGAAATGGCCGACTCGGGCGTCTCCGCCGCGACTGCCCAGTAAGCCCCAACGGCCATAAGCGCCACGAAGCCAAGCAGCTCAAGCCGGTTCTTCAAGAGACACTCGTTCACGGCACGCTCCTGGCGTGATGCGCGGGGTAACCGGGTGGGGCGGAGGCGTTCACAGGCTGAGTTATGAACGCCGCTCGGGCGCCAGCCATTGGACCGCGTTGCGCAGGATCTTGCGCACGTTCTCGTCGAAGAAGTGCGGATACGTCTCGTGGCCGGGCTGGAAGTAGAACACCTTGCCCTTGCCCACGGCCCACACCAGACCCTGGCGCGACGGCTCGGTGCTGCCGTCGGGACGGTGATACACTCCGTCGAAGACCACCGCCTCGGGCTCGGGCACCTGAAACGGCTCGCTGTAGCGCTCGGTCTTGTCGAGCGTGAAGTCTTCGATGCCCTTGGCGATCGGGTGGTCCTTCCGCTTGACCGTCACGCGAACCGAACTGCCGTCGCACACGTAGGCCGAAAACCCGCAAGGCGTCCCCAGCAGCTTCTTGAGGGCCTTCGAAAAATGCGACGAGTGAAGGGCCAAGAAACCCATGCCCTCGTCCTTCACGCGGCGCACGATCCGATCGACCAACTCGTCCTTCACGTCGCGGTGGCGCACGTGCCCCCACCACACCAGCACGTCGGTCTTGTTCAGCAATGTATCGGGCACGCCTTGGTCGGGGTCGGCCAGCGAGGCCGTGACCACCTCCCAGCCCGCTAGCGGCTTAAGCCCTTCGGCCACGGCCGCGTTGATGTCCTTGGGATAGACATTCTTCGGCGCCGAGCCTTCCGACCAAACGACGACGCGACGTTTCGGAACCGCGGCCTGGACGGCCTCGCTCGAAAGCAGCCACTGGCCGGCCGCCGCGGCGCCCAAAGCCAGCACGGTCCGCCGGGAAAAGAGCACGCTCATGGGAACTCCTTCGAGGTGGGGGATGTGCAAGGTAATCGCCCCATCCTAATCACGCGGAGGAAGCTTCGTCAAGGCAGCCGAATACGTCATGGTTCGGACCCCGGCCGAATCGCCAGCCAGGGGTCGTCCACGAAAAGCACTTTCGTCGGCGCGTCGGGCGGGTATGGTCCCTCGCTGGCGCTTCGGGTTGGTATGGTCCCTCGCGGACGCGTTGGGTGGGAATGGATGGGGGGCTAGTCGTCTTGCCGGCCCGCCGAGAGCGTCTCGCGGGTTGCGGTCTTGGCGCCGAGGCAGCGGCCGATCTGGCGGACCGCCTGGCGCAGCCGGTTCTCGTTCTCGACCAACGCGAGGCGCAGGTAGCCCTCGCCGGCCGGACCGAATCCCGCCCCCGGACTGGCGACCACGTTGCCCTCTTCCAACAATTTCATGGCGACATTGAACGAGCCCAGTTCGGTGGCCCAGGGCTCGGGAATCTTCGCCCAAACGAACATGGTGGCCTTGGGACGCGTGATGGGCCAGCCCAAACGTTCGAGGCCCTCGCACAGCACGTCGCGGCGGCGTTGGTAAACCTTGGCCTGGGCCTCGACCGCCGCATCGGTGTGGCGCAAGGCCACGATGGCGGCGATTTGAATGGGTTGGAACATCCCGTAGTCGTAATACGTCTTGATCGTGCCCAGCGCGCGGACCATCTCCGCATTGCCGGCGCAAAACCCGACCCGCCAGCCCGCCATGTTGTATCCCTTGCTCATGGTCGTGAACTCGACGCCCACGTCGAAGGCCCCCGGCGCGGCCAGGAAACTCGGGGTGCGGTAACCGTCGAACGTGACGTCGGCGTAGGCCAGGTCGCTAATCACCATGAACCCGTACCGCTTGGCCAACTTGACCACATCGACGTAGAAGTCGGGTTCGACGGTCGCGGTCGAGGGATTGTGCGGGAAGTTGAGGATCAGCAGTTTGGGCCTGGGATAGAGGTGTTGGCAGGTGTAGGCGATGTTCGAGAGCAGCCGTTCGGGATCGCCCACCTCCAGCGCGATCTGGTTTCCGCCCGCTAGCGCCACCGCGAACAAATGGGCCGGGTACGAGGGGTTCGGTATGATCGCCGTGTCGCCCGGCCCGATGAGCGCCAAGCACATATGGCTGAAGCCCTCTTTGGAGCCCAGGCACACGATGATTTCGCGTTCGGGATCGAGCCGAACGCCGTGCTGCTTGAAGTACTTGCTGGCCACTTCGCGGCGAAGATTCAACAGTCCCCAGGACTCGCTGTAGCCGTGGTTGCGTGGATCCCGGGCGGCCTCGGCGAGCTTTTCGACAACCAGCTCTTGGGGGGGGTCGCCGGGATTGCCCATTCCCAGGTCGATCACGTCCTCGCCTGCCCGCCGCTTCTGGTACTTCAACCGATTGATCCGGGCGAACAAATACGGTGGCAAGCGCTTGACCCGTTCCGATACTTCAATCGAAAACGGTTGGCCCCGGTTGGCCAACTCGGCCGCACGATGATCTTCGCTCATGACGGTCCTGAACCAATGCGTGAATGAAAGAACAAGGGCAATAGGACCCCCGTCTTTCGTACTTGTCCGATGGATGCCGCCCCAGATTCCTAGTCTACCGCAATCGACGTTTGGAGAAAACCGCAGAAGCGGGGGTGCGGCCCGCGCACCCGGGGGCTCGGATCCACGGAAGCCCTGAGTCCGACATGACGCCCCTTGGGCCGGTGGAATCACCTACCCGTCTGAGACGGTGTTGCCCAGCCGACAGCGATGTCGCAAGAAACGCAAGAGACCTTCCAGTGCAACGTCTTACAGCAACGGACCGCAAGGGATTGCGAGGCATGTTCAGAGAGGTCTATACGGCGGGCCGAACGGTCTTCGCAATTGGGCGAGTGACACGAGCAGACGCCCCCCCACAAGCCCGCTGCTTCACCGCCAACACGGGGTTTGTTCCGCGGAGTCGCCCGGATGCGAAATGGGACTGCTCCAGTCTGCCGCCGTGAATTGCGTGTGAGAGCCCCGTCGGTCGTCAGGCAACGCAAGACCCTGGGGGCGTAACCCCCTGGTGGGCGAGACAGAACGCTGTTGTCCTCAGCCCCCACGGCCGGGCCCCATAGGTGGCGCTGGCGCAGGTGGCCGATCTCGATGTCCTGCGAATTGGCCCGCCGGAAGTCCATCACCATCTGGTTGCCGTCGTAGATGAAAATCCGCCGCCCGTCCAGGTGGCCGTCGCCGTCGCTATCCAGGGCCTTGCGGACCCAGCGGTTCTGGTAGTCGTAGAAGTGCTCCACCACCTTGTCCACGGCCGCGGCGTAGCTTGCCCGGTGCTCCACCTTGACCAGCCGGTTCCGGTGGTCCCAGGTGTACTGGGTGATGTCGGTATCGCGCGAGTCGAGTTGTGGTGGTCGCCGGACACCGTGGATGATTCACGGCCATCGAGCATGCTGTCCCCGCACCTATGCCTACGATCCTCGTGGCTTCCGTTGTTGAAACAGCGACGCCACCAGCAATGGCAGAACGGCGAAAGCAGTCGCAACGATGACGTTCGTGAAAGCTGCCGGATATGCAAACCAGTTGGGGGATGGGAAATCCACCCAGTGACCATGCTCGAAGTGGAAGGCACACACCGGGACTGGAAAGCTGACCACTCGCAAGTTCGGTGATACGTTGTACTCAAAGTCAAAGGCTAGCCGGTAGCCGATCGTAGCTCCGATAACGACAAGAATGCAGAATGATAGCCACCAGCCGATTCCAGCGCGGCGGGCACACAAACGCCGGAATGTGACAAACAGTATCCAGCCGCTCACCAAGAGCAGCGCGAGTATAACAATAACACCCACGTCTTCCTCCCGTAGCACCCCCGGGGGAACGCGCCATTACCCCTGGGTGATTGCCAAAAGGATGGTATCGCTAAACGCGACACGTTCCGCGGCACTCCGTTGTGCAGTTCGTGTGTTTCGGCACAATTTTAAGGCCCCTTTCCTGGAAAGCAAGTAGGGTGCGTGCTCTGCACGCACGCGATCGCTCCCGCTGGAAAGACCGCGCGGGCCTGGCGTGGGTGCAGAGCAC
>JANLFZ010000431.1 GCA_024653385.1 Thermoguttaceae bacterium
CAATGTTTTTTCCGCCCCGGGCCCGGGGACGACGGAAAAAACATTGCTCGAGCGGTCAAAAGATTTCCTCGGCAGCCCGCCAGCAGGCAGCTTTCAAAGGGCTGCCCAAAGCAAGCAACTTCGCTAGCCTTCTCAGGTTACGACCAGACCAGGAGAAGGGACGCGGTGTGGCACCGCGATTGCCGTCGGGACTCTCGCCGGCACGCCGGGGTCATCGGTTGCTGGCGAGGCGGAGTTCGGGAGATAATTGCCTCTGGCGGCACCCGGGCTTGGCTTGGTGCCTGTTGGAGCCAGCGAGACACGTCGATGTGGAAACGGGTGATCGCGCCGACCGCGCTGATTAGCGTGTTGTGGATTGCGGTGAGCATTGCCACGACCGTGTACATCACGTGGCTTTCCGACTCGTACAGTCGAGCCCTATCGGAAAACATGAGCACGATTCGGGCGGCCGGCGCCATGCAGGATGCCCTTTGGAAGCTGCACGCCGCGGCTTTCGAGCCGCCCGATCGGCAGGACGGAGAGAACCGCCAGGCGGTGGCCGAATACGAGGCGGCGTTCTGCCAGTCGCTCGAAGAGGCCCGCCTCAGCGCGTTCACGACCGAAGAAAAGCTGCTGATCGAGCGGATCGAGGATAGCTTCGACACGTACCGGCGACACGTCCAGCGGCGGCTCGACGCGCTGGCCAAGCCCGGCGATCCGGCTCCCCCGGCCCCGGAACGCACCGTGCGTTTGGCGCTGGCGGTCGAGGAGCCGTGCCGCCAGTTGATCGAGTTGAACGAACGCCTCATGGCCGAGTCGGCCGAGCGGAGGGCCCGGTACGGGAGCCTCGTCACCGTGGTCCGACTGAGTTTCCTGGCGGTGGGCCCCGTCTTGGGGTTGCTTCTGGGTTTGTGGGTCGCCCGATGGCTCCACCGCACCATCTCGCAAATCAGCATCACGTTGGGCGGGGCGGCCGGAGAACTGGAGCGCGAGGTGGGTCGGGTGACCATCCACCCCCGGAGCGATCTGCCCCAACTCCAGGAGCAGGTCCAGGCGGTCTCCGCCCGAATCCGTCAGGTGGCCGAGGAACTCCAGCAGGCAAGGCGCGAGGCGATGCGGGCCGAGCGCCTGGCGGCCGTGGGGCAGTTGGCGGCCGGGGTCGCCCACGAGTTGCGCAATCCGCTCACCTCGATCAAGCTTCTGGTCCAGGCGGCGGCCAAGCGCCGGCCGTCGCGGCCGCTCGACGACCGGCAATTGAACGTGCTCCAGCAAGAGATTGCCCGGATGGAGAACATCATCCAGGGATTGCTCGACTATGCCCGGCCCGCGCGCCTCCATCGCGTCCGGCACGACCTGCGCGACACGACCCGCCGCGCGCTGAACCTGGTCGAAGGCCGGGCGAAACAGCAGCGTGTGGCGATTGTCCGCGATCTCGGCGACCGGCCCGCGATGGTCGATGGCGATCCCGAGCAACTCCACCAGGTGTTCGTCAACCTCGCGCTGAACGGCATCGAGTCGATGGAGGAGGGGGGGACGCTGCGGATCCAGGTGGCGACCGACCTCGCCACCGCCCGCTGCCGCGTCGTCTTTTCCGATTCGGGCGTCGGCATCCCCCAGGCCGTGCTGGAACACATTTTCGAGCCTTTCGTGACGAGCAAGGAGCGCGGGACCGGGCTGGGTTTGGCCATCAGCCGGCGCATCGTCCAGGAGCACGGCGGCGCGCTGTCGGCGACGAACCGTCCCGGCGGCGGGGCGGAGTTCACCGTCGAGTTGCCGACCTGTGCCGCCACGGCGACGGCGGGCGAAGTTCCCGATCGCCCGATCCGCTCGCGCACCACGCCGTGACGACGCGGTCTTCCGCCGCTGGAGGAGCCACCCCATGCCCCGACTGCTGGTTATCGACGACGAATCGAACATCCGGTTCAGCATCGAACAGGTTTTCGAGGAGGCCGATCTGGAGATTCTCGGCGCGGAATCGGCCGAGGAGGGCCTCGCCTTGGCGGCGGAATACAACCCCGACGTGATCTTGCTGGACATCAAGCTCGGCGATCGGTCCGGGTTGGAGGTGTTCCGGGACCTTCGCCGCGACAACCCCAAGAGCCTGGTGGTGTTCATCACGGGGCACGGCACCACGGAGACGGCGATCGAGGCGATGAAGCTCGGGGCATACGAGTATCTGGTCAAGCCGCTCGATGCGGCCCAACTTCAACAGGTCGTGGCCCAGGCCCTGGAGATCCGCCGCCTGATGCACGTGCCGGCGATCGTCGAGGAGGCCGACCGCCCGGAAGACCTCCCCGACCGCCTCATCGGCAGCGGACCGGCCATGCAAAGCGTTTGCAAGCAGATCGGCCGGGTGGCCCCTCAGGACGTGAACGTGCTGATCCTCGGCGAGAGCGGCACGGGCAAGGAACTGGTGGCTCGGGCACTTTACCACCACAGCCGGCGGTGCAATGCCCCGTTCTTGGCCATCAACTGCGCGGCGATTCCCGAGCCGCTCTTGGAAAGCGAGCTGTTCGGCCACGAGAAGGGCGCGTTCACCGGGGCCGACCGACGGCGGATCGGCAAGTTCGAGCAGTGTCACGGCGGCACGCTGTTTCTCGACGAGGTCGGCGACATGGCTCCGGGAACCCAGGCCAAGATCCTTCGCTTGCTCCAGGAAGGCCGCTTCGAGCGGCTCGGCGGCAGCGAGTCGATCGCCGTGGACGTCCGCGTGATCGCCGCCACGAACCAGGACCTCGATGCGTTGATCGAGCAAGGCCGGTTCCGCAAGGACCTCTATTACCGGCTCCGCGGCGTGACGATCCACCTGCCGCCGCTCCGCGAGCGCCGCGAGGACATCGCCGAACTGGCTCATTACTTCCTCTTCCGCTACAACCGCCAACTGGGCACGTCGGTCCAGTCGATCTCGCCGGAGGCCTTGGAGGTGCTCGAGCGGCACGACTGGCCGGGCAACGTGCGGGAACTTCAAAGCGTCATCCGCGAGGCCCTGATCGTCTCGGCCGGCGTGACCATCCTCCCCGAGTTCCTCTCGGCCGAGCTTCATCGCGCGTCGGTCGAGCCCGAGCCCGAGGTCGAAACCTCCGCCATACCCCATCTCGATTGGAAAGACCTGATCACCTCGGTGAACCAGTGGATCGCCGAGGGCCAGACCGATGTCTACCGCCGCGCCCGGGAACAATTCGATCGACTCCTGGTCGTCGGCGCCATGGAACGCAGCGGCGGCAACCAGCAGCGTGCCGCCGAGATCCTCGGGTTGAGCCGGGTCACCCTGCGGGCCAGACTCCGCCAGATGCAGCTCTCGGTCCAGAAGAGAATCTGCCCGACCGGCGACGCCACCCGGCCCGACGAAACCTGAGGCCGTCGCGCAACCCGACCTTGCCGGATGCAAGAAATGAAACGCGGGCGTCTGGCACGCGCTCGGCGTCAGTCGGACCCAGGCCGATTTCGGCGCCAATCGAGGATGGCACGCGCAAGTCCCCAAGCCACGTCAACGGACGAGTGAGCGGAGGGGTCCTGTTGCGACCAAAACCAGTGATGTCCCCTTTTACTGTCCGACGAGTTCCAGCGTGGCCCAGAGGCTCGGGTCTTCCTGGTAGGGCATCGAGTCGTCGACGCTGAACGTCTGCCGGCCCAGTTCCCGGTCGTAGACCGCGTAGGTGAAACCGAGCCGGGGGTGTTCCTGGGGATCGAACCCGGTCAGGCAAGCGGCGGGCACGAAGGCGTCGAGTTGGTAACCGCCGCGGAGCCGGCGGCTTCGCACACCCAGCTCCTCGGGCCGGACCGGGCGGGGGTTCTCGCGGGCCCGGTTGATGGGAACCCACAGCGCCACGGGCTGGTCGAGCCGGCTGCCGCCGCCGCCAGGCAGGAACAAAAAGCTGTGACAGAAGCGGCTGGCGCGGTGGATGGTATGCACGTCGCGCGTGTCGATCCAGAGTTGAAGGCCGTCGCTGTCCTCGGCGCGACTCTCGCGGCACCACGGCGCCTGCCGCTTCCCTTCGACGATCAGGGTGCATGCCAGCCCCGACTCGCTCCAGGCAACCCGCACGTCGGCCGCGCTCGGCGCGGCATCCAGTTCGGCCAAGTGGACCAACCGATAGCGTTCGTCCAGATTGGCCCCCTCGGGCGTCCACAACGGATCGCGGTACCTGCACGGCAGGGCAAAGCGGAAGAGAAAGCGTTTGGGCAGCAGGTCCGTCATGGGTCAGGAGTCATCGGTCTGCGGTTGGTCCTTGGCCTGGGGACTGGCTCGTTTTTCGGCCCCTTGCGGGCCGAAAAACGTGCCTGTCCCCTTCACGCCCGAAGGCGACAGTCCCCGTGAACGGTTACCCCATCTCTCATCTCTCATCTCTCATCCCCCATCCCTCAATCCCCCGCAGGCCGCCAGGTGTTCCTTCAAGAAGCCTCGCAAGTCGCCTCGGGCGAGGTCTTCTTGGGAGCGGAACTTCAGGCGGATGTAATCGACCTCGGGACGCTGGCCGTCCAGCTCCGGTTCGTGGCCTAGCGCCATGATCTGGCCCAGGGCGAAGCGGCCCTTGGGGCCGATCAGCGTCAGATGCACGGCGTCGGGCTTCTTCGTCACCAGGCCCGCCCAGGGGCTCTTGCGGCCGGGCACGTGGATGGGCACGGCCACCTTGTTCTCCCACCCAAACCGGCATCCCGGCGCGACGCTCTCGATCATCCGGCAGAGCGTTTCGAGGACTTCGGGCTCCCAGCGCGGCGCGCCCCCCTTGAGGAACCCCTTGCGGAGGAAATGCCACTTGCGTCCCAGCACCTTCCAGGGCATCAGGTCGTCGGGATTCTGACGCACGCGCTGGGTGAACGCGCGGAAGCCCTCGACGGCTCGATCGACGAAGTCCCAGAACGCGGGCCGGTCGATCTCGCTGTAGGCGTGGACCCGCAGCTCGATTTCTTGCCACGGTCCGCGCAAGTTCCGCACCTTGACGCGCGGCTCGGTCCCGTACAGCGGCAGATCGGGCATTTCGTTCAGGGGCTTCAGATCGAGTTTCTCGACGAGTTCCTCGCGGCGGAAGGTGTTTCTCGCGGTGCGGAACTTCATCTTCAAGAGCCACTGGTCGGCCGTGATCGCGTGGAAGAACCAGCCGTCGGACTTCTTCGCCGAGCGGATCTCGACGACGCTGCGCTCGGCCCAGTCGGTCTCGCCGAACAGGTCCGACTGCTGGATGCGGTCCACGACGTCGGCGAGGATGCGTCCGTCCCAGCGGCAAGGTTGCCCGTTGCGGCCCACGCGGTCGCGCGTGTGCCAGCGACGGCCGTCGATCTCCCAAGGCATGCGGGCCTCGCGCCCGACCTCGTCGATCTCGAGGTCGCCCGCCCGCTTCGCCTCGAGGGCGGCCGGGTCGTAGCGCGGGCGCGCGGCGAACGGGCCGGCGGCCAGCACCGGCGCGAGCACCTCGCCGGTGTACGAGTGCAAACGGCCGGGGGCCGAGGCGGCCGCGGCCACGTCTTCGGGCGTGCCGGCGGCCACCACGTACCCC
>JANLFZ010000432.1:0-4458 GCA_024653385.1 Thermoguttaceae bacterium
CCTTGCTCTCTCATGTTTGCCCAACTTATTGTTTTACAGGCCCTGAGCGGGTCGACAAGGACTGGAGGTCCTCGCCCGCACAGGGGACTTCTCACGGGGCTTGGTTGCCCTGGTTTTCGTGCGTGACCGCCGCGTGGTGGGCAATCGCGGCGAGTCGGTCGGCCTCGTGCTGATCGACCACGACCCGCTCGATGTGCAAGGCCCGCCCCGTGGCGGGATCGACCTCGACGATCGTCCCGCAGAGCCTGCAATCGCCGGTGGCGACTTCGAAGTGCGTGGGACGAAAGGTGGTCGCGGTCTCGAGGACGCGGTCGATGCGCCGGCCCAGGATGCTCTCGTGCGGGCCGGTCATGCCCACATCGCATTGGAAGGCCGTGCCCCCGGGAAGGATCTGCTCGTCGGCCGTGGCGACATGGGTATGCGTGCCCAGGACAGCCGAGACGCGGCCATCGAGGCGCCGGCCGAGAATCTGCTTGTCGCTGGTGGCCTCGGCATGGATGTCGACGAGAATCACACGGACGTCGGGCGGCAGGGCCCCAAGCACGCGGTCGGCCGCGGCATAGGGGCAATCGACCGGCGGCATGAAGACCCGGCCCAAGAGGGCAAAAACCGCCACCTGCACCGCGCCGGCCTCCAGCACCGCCACCTCGCGCCCGGGGGCCTGGGCCGGATAATTGGCAGGGCGCACGATCCGCGGTTCGGTCTCGAGGACCGAGTAGATCTCGCGGCGCCGGTATGCATGGTCCCCCAGGGTGATGCAATCCACGCCGCCGTCGATCAGCTCGTGGTAGATGTCGGGGGTCAGCCCGGAGCCTCCGGCCGCGTTCTCGGCATTGGCAACGACCAGGTCGATGCGGCGATCGATTTTCAGGCCGGGCACGGCGCGGAGCACGATCTGCCGGCCGGGCTTCCCCACGATGTCGCCGATGAGCATCAACCGCACGGGGCGACTCTCCTTACCGCGCCACTTCCGAATACCGCGTCTCGCGGAGCACGGTCACCTTGATCTCGCCGGGGTACGTCAACCGTTCCTCGAACGCGCGGACGATGTCGCGGCAGATCTTGGCCGCCGACTCGTCGGTGGTGTCCTTCGAGCTGACCAGCACGCGCAGCTCGCGCCCGGCCTGGATGGCGTAGGCTTGTTCGACGCCGGGGAACTCGGTGGCGATCTTCTCGAGTTCTTCCATGCGTTTGATGTAGCGTTCGAGCGTTTCGCGCCGGGCGCCAGGACGCGACGCGCTGCACGCGTCGGCGGCCGCCACGAGCACCGTGTACGGGTTCTCGACCTTCAGATCGTCGTGGTGGCCGGCCGCGGCGTGGATCACCTCGCGGCACTCGCCGTAGCGCTTGAGCAGGTCGGCCCCGATCTTCGGGTGCCCGCCTTCAGCCTCGTGATCGGCCGCTTTGCCGATGTCGTGCAACAGCCCGCAGCGCCGGGCCAACTGGCCGTCCAGCCCCAGTTCATCGGCGAGCATTCCGGCCAGAAACGCCACCTCGATCGAGTGCCGCAGCACGTTCTGGCTGTAGCTGGTGCGGAACTGGAGCCGGCCCAAGAGGTTCACGATACGCTCGTGCAACCCGTGGATCTCGACTTCCTGGCAGGCTTCCTCGCCCAGCTTCTGGATGTGCCGCTCCATCTCCTTCTGGGTCTCGGCGACCAGTTCTTCGATGCGCGACGGATGGATCCGGCCGTCGGCGATGAGCTTGTTCAGCGCGATGCGGGCGATCTCCCGGCGGATCATGTCGAAGGCGCTGACGATGACCACGCCGGGCGTATCGTCGATGATCACGTCGACCCCGGTGGCCTTCTCGAACGCGCGGATGTTCCGGCCCTCGCGGCCGATGATCCGGCCTTTCATCTCGTCGTTGGGAATATCGACCGTGCTCGTCGTGGTCTCCGCCGTGTGGGCCGCGGCATAACGCTGGAGTGTGGTCAGCATCACCTCGCGGGACCGCTCCTCGCAGGTTTCGGCAAGCCGCTTCTCGTGCCGCGCGATCATGGCCCCCGTCTCCTGGGTCAGTTCGGTCTCGAGCATTTCGAGCAGGCGCTTCGTGGCTTCCTCGCGGCTCAGACCGCTGAGTTCGTGAAGGGTCTGCCGCTGAAGATCCAAGAGTTTGGCCAGTTCTTCCTTGCGCCGGTTGACGTCCTGGATACGTTCCGTCAGCTTGCGCTGCGTCGCCTCGACGATCTTCTCCTGCTTGTGAAGCTGCTCGGCCTGCTGCTCGAGGGCGTCCTGGCGTTTATCCAGCATCCGATCGCGTTCGTGCAGTTCCTCGCGGAGCTGCCGTAGTTCTTGCTCCCCCTCGGCCTTCTGCTGGATGGCCAACTCCTTCAACTCCAGCTCGACCTCGCGGCGACGGTTCTCCATTTCCTGCTGGGCGCGGCGGATGATCTCGCGGGCCTCCGATTCGGCGTCCTTGCGCCGAAGGTGGTCCAGGAACTTCACGGCAGCGAACGTGCCCACGGCAACCACGAGGCATAACACCACGACGAGAATCGGATCCACGGCCGCAGCCCTTGTTCGTCTCAAGAGCGTCTGCGGGCAGCCCCCGCGAGCGACGAGAACGTGGTGCCATACGGGGCAGCGGCCCCGAACAGGCCGGCCGACGGGCCGAGATCAGTGCGAACCTGCGCGGCGGGTCGCCAGACGAGGCGGTGGGTCGATCCCGGCGGCAGGCCGGCAAGACAACGCTTGCGTGGTCGCTAGCGCGGCCAGAAACGAGGTCCCTCTCCAAGGCGGACGATCGCACCGTTCGAGCACGTGACACACCGTCATCCGATCAGAACAAACCGGTGAAGCGTCGCTGGCTCGTCGCTCGGCCCAGTTAGCGGGCAGTCGGCGCGACGAACGGGGGCGATCGACAGACCGCGCCGCGCGCAGGCCGCCGGTCAATAACCGACCCCCCCATTGCAATAGGAACACAAGCCAGTGCATCGCCAAGTCGGTATCCAGGTCCCGATCGGTTCTTGCTACCAATTTCGTGCAAAGTTGCCCTGATCCCGGCACCCCCGGTTTGGCCACCGTTCGTCTCGCAGCGTCCTCGCGGACCGCCGAAACACTCAGTGAAATTCGCTTGCCAAATCGGTCTCTGAGGGTCCCAGAATCCAAACTGCGGTTATTATGACCGTATTGTCCGTTCAACGCAACGGGTCCCTCATGGCAACCAAAGTGTGTAGGTATGCCCCGACCGCCCTACCTGCCTTTTGAAACGAAACTTGCCCAGGTCTGGCCACCCGAGCAGTGGCTCTCGGTTGGTACGCTCGTAGCCATTTCGGGGGGAGCCGACAGTGTGGCGTTGCTTCGGGCGATGACCCGGCTTGCCCCGGATGCCGGGCCACGGCTGGTTGCCGCCCATTTCAACCACCACCTCCGGGGCGAAGAAGCAGCGGCCGATCAAAGGTTCGTAAGCGAATTGTGCCGCGAACTGTCGGTGGCGATTGAGATCGGGTGCCCCTCGGAAGAATGTGCTATAGCTACTCGGACGAGCGGTATTGAAGCCGCCGCGCGCCGCGCTCGCTACGCCTTTCTTGAGGCCGTCGCGCGCCGTCGGGGCCTCCGGTACGTGGCCACGGCCCATACGGCCGACGATCAAGCCGAGACTATCTTGCACCGGATCGTGCGGGGTACCGGCATGAGCGGCTTGTCGGGCATGGCCCGCGCCAGGCCATTGGGACCGGCCGCCACCCTGCTCCGACCTTTGCTGGGGTTTCGTCGGACGGAGGTCCTCGAATACCTCGACGCGCTGGGGCAGCCGTTCCGCCACGATTCGACCAACGACGACACGCGCTGGACGCGAAACCGCATCCGGCACGAGTTGCTGCCCCACCTGGCGTCGGCCTACAACCCGGGCATTGTCGACGCGCTGTTGCGCCTGGGGCGTCTGGCGGGCGAGGTCCAAGCCGTCGTGGGGGAGATCGTCGAGAAACTCCAGGCCCGGTGCGTGGAACGCGCGGGACCGGGCTCGGTTCAAATCGCCCGCAAGCCGTTGGCCGATCAACCCGTGTACGTGGTCCGCGAAGTGCTGATGGCCGTCTGGCGCGACCAGGGATGGCCGCTTCAGTCGATGGGCTTCGACGAGTGGGAACGGTTGGCACAAATGGTCCTCGGGAACTCCGCGGCAGGTTCGCCTCGCGCCTGCACCTTCCCCGGCGGAATCCTCGCCGAACTGTCCGAGGACGTGCTACGCTTGAATGAACTACCGCAGCGGGGCGGGCTGTCGCTACAATGACCCTCATCGGTTCTGTCTGGCGGAGCTGATCCTGTGCGCTGTTGGATGGCCTTGATCCTGTCGTCATGTCTCATCGCGACTGGACCGGTGTTCGCGATCGAGCGGGTGGTGTTCCGGCACAAGGACCAAGAGCGGCACTTGCAGGGCCGGGTGGTTGTCGAGGCGCAGGATGGGGGACTGTTGTTCCAGACGCCCGACGACGCCCTTTGGGCCATCGAACCCGACCGG
>JANLFZ010000432.1:4468-5472 GCA_024653385.1 Thermoguttaceae bacterium
GGCTTGTTCGGCGCACGCACGACGACGTGCCGTTTCGACTCTATTCGCGCGACGAGTTGTCGAAGAAACTCCTGGCCGAGCTGCCCGAGGGCTTCGACGCCCTTTCGACCGCCCACTACCTGATCTGCTACAACACCTCGCGCGAGTATGCGCAGTGGTGCGGGTCGCTCTTCGAGCGGCTGTACCTGGCGTTCACGAACTACTGGGGCCGCCGCGGGTTCCACTTGTCCGAGCCGGCGTTGCCGCTGGTGGCGATCGTGTTCGCCGACCAGGCCTCCTACAGCCGGCACACGCGCGGCGAGTTGGGCGAGTTGGCCGACTCGATTCCCGGGTACTACAGCCTGACCACCAACCGCATGACGATGGTCGATCTGACGGGCACGTCGTTGGCGGGTCGCACGCGGGGGCGCGGCGGCGGGCAGGCACAAATCAACCGCATCCTCGCACAGCCCGAGGCTGAACGGACCGTCGCCACGATCATTCACGAGGCCACGCACCAGATCGCGTTCAACTGCGGGTTGCACACGCGCCTGAGCGACTGCCCTATGTGGTTCAGCGAGGGCATTGCCCTGTACTTCGAGACGCCGGACCTTACCAGCGCCAAGGGGTGGAAGAGCATCGGCGCGATCAACCGCGTCCATCTGGCGCAGTTTCAGGACTACCTGCCCCGGCGCCGGCCCGACTCGCTTGCCGCGCTAATCACCGACGACAAGCGGTTCCGCGATCCGAAGACCAGCCGCGATGCGTACTGCGAGGCTTGGGCGTTGACCTACTACCTGATGTCGCGCCGGTCGAAGGAGTACGTGGCCTACCTGCGGGGGCTTGCCCGCAAGAAACCGCTCGTATGGGACGATGCGGCCACGCGCCTGGCCGAGTTCAAGCAAGCCTTTGGCGAGGATCTGGCCCGGCTCGACAGCGACTTCGTGAAGTTCATGAACACGCTCCGCTGAGGGCCTGTAAAACAATAAGTTGGGCAAACATGAGAGAGCAAGGAAGCGCAAGCG
>JANLFZ010000433.1:0-2942 GCA_024653385.1 Thermoguttaceae bacterium
AAATCCCCCGGTCGCGTCTGGTGACGATTTCCGGCGCGGGCCACTTGGCGCCGCTGGAAAACCCGGCGGAAGTCCGGGCGGCGCTCGAGGAGTTCTTGTCCGACTTGTAGACGGTCTCTCTTGTTGCCATGCCTGGCCGGTCCAACCACCTTCCTCGATGGCTGAAGCGGAATGTCCCCAAGGGCAACGCGAGGCACTTTACCGCAAGGCTCATCGAGGAGTTGCAGTTGGCGACCGTGTGCGACCATGCCCGGTGTCCCAACCGCATGGAGTGCTACGCCCACAAGACGGCCACGTTCATGGTTTTGGGCGACGTGTGTACGCGGCGGTGCGGTTTTTGCGCGGTGGCCAAGGGCAAGACGCGCCCGCCGGATCCCGATGAACCCGACCGCGTCGCCGAGGCTGCCGCCCGCTTGGGCCTCCGGCACGTGGTGATTACGATGGTCACCCGGGACGACCTCGCCGATGGCGGGGCCGGCCATCTTGCCCGAACCGTCGAGGCGGTGCGCCGCGCGACCCGCGCGAGCATCGAGGTGTTGCCGTCGGACTTTGGGGGCAACGCCGCGGCGGTCGACCGCGTGCTCGAAGCCGCGCCCGAGGTCTACAACCACAATGCCGAGACGGTTCCACGGCTGTATCGGCGCGTGCGCGGGCGCAAGGCCGACTACCGCTGGACCCTGGCGATGTTTCGCCATATTCGCCGGCACGCCCCGGCCATCAAGACCAAGACCGGCCTGATGCTCGGACTTGGTGAGACGCACGACGAGTTGCTCGACGCGTTGGCGGACCTTCGGGAGGCCGGCTGCCAGATGCTGACGTTGGGACAGTACCTTCAGCCCACGCCCGACAGCCTGCCGGTCGAGCGCTACCTGCCTCCCGAGGAGTTCGAGGCATTGGGCCACGCGGCGCGGCGAATCGGCTTTCGCGAGGTCGCCAGCGGCCCATTCGTGCGGTCGAGTTACCACGCGCGCCAGATGCACGAGCAGGTGTAAGGGCCTGTCCCCTTCACGCCCCAAGCCAAAAGAACCAAGAACTTCGGCCCGCCACGGTCACCTTATGGATGAACCTCCTCGGCCAGCGAACTTCGCAATCACGGCCCTGCTGGTCGAGGGCGGGATGGGGCTGGTGGCCGTCGCGCTGGGTTGGGCCTTGGGCTATCCCCCGGGGGACGCGGTCGCGTGGGAACTGGCCGGCTGGGTCTGGGGAGCGGCGGCGGCGGTTCCCCTGTTGGCCCTGATGGGCGTCTGTATCCGGGTCCCTTGGCGTCCCTTCCGCGAGTTGCTCGGCCTGCTCGACGAGATGGTGCTGCCGTTGTTCCGCAACTGTCCGATGGCCGACTTGTTTCTCGTCTCGGCCCTGGCCGGCCTTGGCGAGGAGATGCTTTTTCGCGGCGTCATCCAAAGGGCGGTTGCCGGCGGTCTGGAACCGCCGTGGAACGAGGCGTTCGCATTGGTCGTTTCGGGCGTGCTGTTCGGCCTGGCCCACTACCTCACCCGCACCTATGCCGTGCTGGCCACGCTGATCGGCTTGTATCTCGGATGGCTGTGGCTGGCGACCGGAAACCTTCTGGTGCCGATCGTGGCTCATGGGCTCTACGACTTCTTGGCGCTTGTGTACTTGACGCGCTTTCGGGGCGCGCGGGCGTGTCCGCCTGGGGGTAGCCCTCCGGGAGAGTAGCCGTAACCCGCCGCTCCTGAAGGGGTTGCGCGCGGGAATGCCCAGCCGCGTTGCCCGGCCGCACCCTCGGGAATAGAGTTCCCAGGCGGCCCCGGCGGCCAAAGGCGATCGTTCGAGCGCCGCGGCTTCCGCCGCGCGATTCGGAATGACCCTTGACCACGGCGGCGCCGGTTTTCATCCCCGCTTCGCAACACGCCTCCTCGAAAGGCAACGTGATGAGCCAGACAGCCAGACTGCAACTGGACGACCGAACGGTCGAACTGCCGGTCCGCGTGGGCACCGAGGGCAACCAGGTCATCGACATTTCGCGGCTGTACAGCCAGACGGGCCTGATCACGCTCGACGAGGCGTTCGCGAACACGGGCGAGGCGGTAAGCCGGATCACGTACATCGACGGCGAGAAGGGCATTCTTCGCTACCGGGGATACCCCGTCGAGGAACTGGCCGAACGGTGCGACTTCAAGGAGGTGGCCTACCTGCTGATTTACGGAGAGCTGCCCACGCCCGAGCAGCTCGAGGAGTTCCGATGGAACATCCGCCGCCACACGATGTTGCACGAGGGGATGAAGCAGATCTTCGCGGGCTTTCCGCCGGATGCTCATCCCATGGCCATCCTCAGCTCGGTGGTGGGCGCCTTGGCGATCTACTGCAAGGACAGCCTCGACCCGCGCGATCCGCGCCAGCGCGAGCTGGCCATCTACCGCATGATAGGCAAGATGGCCACCATCGCCGCGTTCAGCTACAAGCAGTCGATCGGCGAGCCGTTCGTGTATCCGCAAAACCACCTGACCTACGTGCAGAACTTCCTACACATGATGTTCGCGATCCCCAGCGAACGCTACCAGATGGACCCGGATTTCGTCGACGCGCTGAACCTGGTGCTGATCCTGCACGCCGACCACGGGCAGAACTGTAGCACCTCGGCGGTACGGATGGTCGGATCGAGCGACGTGAACCTCTTCTCGTCGATCTCGGCCGGCATCTGCGCGTTGTGGGGCGCCCTGCACGGCGGGGCCAACGAGGCGTGCATCAACATGCTCGAAGCGATCCTGGCCGACAACCGCAACCTGGGCAAATACATCGACCGCGCCAAGGACCCCAACGACGACTTCCGCCTGATGGGCTTCGGCCACCGGATCTACAAGAACTACGATCCGCGCGCGAGGCTGATCAAGGAGACCGCCCACAAGCTCCTGGCCAAGCACGGCGCCGACCCGTTGTTCGACCTCGCCCAGGAATTGGAGGAGGTGGCCCTCAAAGACCCC
>JANLFZ010000433.1:2952-5460 GCA_024653385.1 Thermoguttaceae bacterium
TCGTCGAGCGCAAACTCTACCCGAACGTCGATTTCTACTCGGGGATCATCTACCGCCTGATGGGCATCCCGAAAAACATGTTCACGGTGCTCTTTGCGCTGGGGCGTTTGCCGGGCTGGATCGCCCACTGGCGCGAGTTGCGGCTCTCGCCGAACATGCGCATCCACCGGCCGCGGCAGCTCTATGTCGGCTCGCCGAAGCGGGAGTTCGTCCCCTTGATTCGCCGGTTCCCGCCGAAAGAACCGGCCGTGCCGGAGTCGCGGCCGGCGCCGGGTTCCCCGGTGCTGGAAGCCGCGGGCGTCAACACGGAAATCTGACCCGGCCTCGAAGTGCGCCAGGGCGCGGTGCCGCGGGGTCTTGCCCTCGTAGGCCGCTGCGATTGCTCCGCGCGCGGACGGCTAGTAGCATGGTGGGACACGACGACGGGAGACTCGATCACGTGTGTGGAGGCGGTGCATGGGACGGTGGCTTGCCCTGTTCTCGATGATGGCACTGATGGCGGAGGCCCAATCGCTGGTGGCCGCGGGCATTCCCGTGCCCACCGACGCCCCGGGGCCGCTGACGCCGGAGGAAAGCGCCAAGCGGTTCCAGCTTGCGCCGGGGTTCCGCATCGAGTTGGTGGCGGCCGAGCCGCACGTGGCCGATCCGGTGGCCATCGACTTCGACGCCCACGGCCGCATGTTCGTGGCCGAGATCCACGGCTACAACCTCGAGGGCTACCTCGATGTGCTCGAGCTGAACAAGACCGGCGTGCTCGACAAGGCCGTGCGCCGCATCGCGGCCAATCCCGAGGCCATCAAGAAGGCCGAACAAGAGCAATACGGCACGGTCAAGGTCTTGGAAGACGCCGACGGCGACGGCCGGATGGACCGCGCGGCAGTGTGGGCCGACCGGCTCCCGCCATGCTACGGCGTGGTGGCGGCGCGCGACGGCGTGGTGGCGCTGTGCGCGCCGGACATCTACTTCCTGGCCGACCGCGACGGCGACGGCAAGGCCGAGGTCCGCGAGAAGCTCTTTTCGGGCTTTGGCCTGTACGACTTATGGTCGCGGATCAATAACCCGCGCTGGGGCGTCGACAACTGGATCTACGCGGCCAACGGCATCAACAGCGGGGGGACGATCGAAGGTCCGCGACTCGCCCAGCCCGTGCGCCTGCCGGCCACCGCGTTCCGCTTCAAGCCCGACGGCAGCGCCCTGGAGCCCACCAGCGGCAGTTCGAGCGGGTTCGGGCTGGCGATCGACGACTGGGGCGACCGGTTCATGGTCGCCAACCAACAGCACGTGCTGTACGTCGTGCCGCTGGAGCACCGCTACTTGGCGCGCAACCCGTACTACGCGGCGCCGGGCACGACCGAGAACATCTGTTCCTACGGCCATCCCGCCCGGCTGTATCCCACCAGCCAGCCCGACCCGTGGCGCCTGGAGCGCAGCAAGGACCCGGCCTGGGTCCAGTTCTACGGGGTGGCCGAGGCCACGGCGAACGGGTACTTCACGGCCGCCAGCGGCCAGGCGATCTACCAGGGCGTGGCGTTTCCGCCCGAGTATTGGGGAAACCACTTCAGCGTCGATAACGCCCAGAACCTCATCCACCGCTGCGTGCTGGTTCCGCAAGGGGCGGGCTACCTTGCGCGGCGGCCGCGCGAGGACGAGAAGACCGAGTTCCTTACCTCGACCGAGCAGTGGTTTCGGCCCGTGAACCTGATGACGGGCCCGGAAGGGGCCTTGTACATCGTCGACATGTACCGGGCGATCATCGAGGACTACTCGGCCATCCCGCGCTACTTGCAGCAGATCTACATCGAGTCGCTCATTGCCGGGGCCGACAAGGGGCGCATCTGGCGCGTGGTGCCGACATCCCCCCCTCTCCCGCTTGCGGGAGAGGGGCCGGGGGTGAGGGCGGCCGGCCCTCTTGCCGCGCGGTCCGGCGCCGAGTTGGTCTCGCTGCTCTCCCACCCCAACGCCTGGCAGCGCAAGACCGCCCAGCGGTTGCTGGTCGATCGCGGCGACCGGAGCGTGGCGCCGTCGCTGGTCGCGTTGGTGCTCGACGGCAAGACGCCCCAGGCCCGAATGCACGCCCTCTACACGCTCGACGGGCTCGGGGCCCTCGATCCGTCGGTGGTCGAGCGGGCCTTACGCGATGCGCACCACGCGGTTCGCACGCACGCGCTGGCGCTGGCCGAGCGCTGGCTCGACCAGCACGCCGGCGTGACCGAGAAGGCGGTGGCGATGGCCGACGACCCCTCGCCCCGCGTGCGCCTTCAAGCGGCCTTGTCGCTGGGCCAATCGAAGGATCCCCGCGCGATCGCCGCCCTGCGCAAGCTGGCCGCGCGATACGGCAACGACCGATGGATGCGTTCGGCCGTGCTCAGCTCGGTGGGCGAGTCGGCCGACCGGGTGCTTGCGGCGATCCTGGCCGGCGACGACGAGCCGGGCGAGAGCGGGGCGATGGTCCATCCGCTGGCCTCGATCGTGGCCGCGCGGCACAACGACGAGGAGCTTGGCCGCGTG
>JANLFZ010000434.1 GCA_024653385.1 Thermoguttaceae bacterium
TCCGCACGACCTTCAGGCCGAATGCCTCGGCCTGAAGGTCGTGCGGATCATCGGCATCGTCGATCGCATGGAGGGCGGCGCCAAGGCGTTCGCCTGGCGCGGCTATCCGTTCGTCAGCCTGCTATCGATACGCGATTTCGGCATTGAACCGCCCGGCGACTGAATCGCATCGGGCATACCGTCGCGGCGTCTGGAGGGGCAAGGGCTGTTCACCTGCCGCCGGTCGACCGAAACCGTTTTCGAAGCCTCGCGGCACAGTTACCGCGCCGCGCCGCCCGGTTCGGCCGCGGGCGTGTCGGCCGCGGGGGGTTCGATCTTCGCGGCCGGGCGTTTGGCCGTCTCGGTGCCCGGCACGATGAGCGGGCTGGGACTGTTCTTCTCGATCAGGTCGCTCAGCTCGTCGGTGTCGATTACCTCCGCCTCGATCAGCCGGTTGGCGATGGCTGCCAAGGCTTGCTTGCGGGTTTCGAGGATGTGGCGCACGCGCTCGAGCGACTCGTCGACGATGCGCCGAATCTCCTCGTCGATCTCCCGGGCCGTCTGCTCGCTGTGGTAGCGCTCGCGGGGATACTCGGCCGCGCCGCCGAGAAATGCCGCGCGGCTGCTCTCGCGGTAAGCCACCCGGCCCAGCCGGCTCATGCCGTAGTCCATGACCATGCTGCGGGCGATCTCGGTGGCCCGTTCCAGATCGTTTTGGGCTCCCGTCGAGATGTCTTCGAAGATCATTTCCTCGGCCGCGGTGCCGGCCAAGAGGACCTGGATGCGGCTTTCCAACTCGCTCTTGGTCAAGAGGTAGCGGTCGCCCTCGGGACGCTGCATGGTGTAGCCCAACGCGGCCAGGCCGCGGGGGATAATCGAGACCTTGTGGACCGGATCGGTATTGGGCAGACTCGAAGCCACCAGGGCGTGGGCGCTTTCGTGGTAGGCCACGCGCTGCTTTTCGTCGGGGCTCATCACGCGCTGCCGCTTCTCGAGGCCCGCCGTGATCCGCTCGACCCCCTCGTTGAACTCCTGCATGGTGACCATCTTCTTGTCCTTGCGCGCGGCCAAGAGCGCGGCCTCGTTGACCAGCGCCGCAAGGTCGGCGCCGACGAACCCCGAGGTGATCGCCGCCACCTCCTTGAGGTCCAGCTCGGGATCGACTTTCACGTCCTGGATATGGACCTTGAGGATCGCCTCGCGGCCGCGCACGTCGGGCCGGTCGACGAGCACGTGCCGGTCGAACCGCCCCGGGCGCAACAGCGCCGGGTCGAGCGTCTCGGGCCGGTTCGTGGCCGCCATCACGATGACGCCGCTGTTGGAGCCGAAGCCGTCCATCTCGACCAACAGCGCGTTGAGCGTCTGCTCGCGCTCGTCGTGCCCGCCGACGAGGCTCGTGCCCCGGGTTTTGCCCAAGGCGTCCAACTCGTCGATGAAGATGATGCACGGGGCGCGGCTTTGGGCCTGCTGGAACATGTCGCGAACCCGGGCGGCGCCCACCCCGACGAACATCTCGACAAAGTCCGAGCCCGACAGGCTGAAAAACGGCACGCTGGCCTCGCCCGCGATGGCCTTGGCCAAGAGCGTCTTGCCCGTCCCCGGAGGTCCAACGAGCAGGACGCCCTTGGGAATCCTGCCCCCGAGAACGCGGTACTTCTCGGGATTCTTGAGGAACTCGACGACTTCGCGAAGTTCGTCCACGGCCTCGTCGATGCCGGCCACGTCGTCGAAGGTGACGCCGATTTCTTCTTGGGCATAGAAACGTCCCCGGCTTCGCCCGAACGCAATCGCCGACCCGGTGCCGCCGAATCGCCGCATGGCGATGATGAACAACACGATCAAGGGGACCGTCAGCAGGATCAGGGTCAAGTAGTGTTGCCAGGGATTGGGTGCCTCTTCGGCGCGGAACTCGCGGAACCCGTTGTCGTGGAACAGGTTGAAGAAGAACGCATCGCTGTCGGCCCCGAGTCCGTGACGCACCGAACGGAAGTTCGTCTCCTGGGGGCTGGTCCGCTCGCGCTCGGGTTCCACGACCTGGCGCGTGACCTTGCCTGAAATCTCGGCCTGGCCAATCCGAATGTCCTTCAGGTTCCAATAGCGGACCGTGCGCCGACTATTCTCGCCTTCGCCGATTTCAATGACGGCGTTCGGGTTCTTTTCGGGGGCGCCCTGCTTGACAAGCTCGACCAGGGAGGAAATCGGAATATCCACCGGCCCGCGGTTCAGAAAGCTCATCACCACGAAGGTGACCACCCCGAGGATGAGCAAATACCAGATGAGGTTACTGCCCGCTTGGGGGGGGCGTCGTTCGGGTGTCCGATCCGCGCCGTCCTCACGCTTCTTGGTCATGCAGATGTCCCTCGCATTGGGAGAGGTCGAGGCACCTTCTCGGGAGTCGCCTGCGGGAGTGCTGCTTTCATTATGACTCGACTTCCGTATCCCACAAGAAACGGTTTCAATTCGCCGGGCCCATGGCCAGTTCGTGTTGCATGAACGTAGAGTCGATAGAGACGAAGCGCGACGGTTGTTCCACGTGCGTCGGGGACAGGGCCACCTTACAGACGGGGTCCGGGTTGTCGTGCCGATGCGTCTCCCCTACAATGAGTGCCCTTCCGAATCATGGCGCCGACCTGCCCTCTGTTGGCATCGATCATCGCCCCGTTCTCCCCCATTACCGCATGAGTCACCGCGCCACCCAGGTCGTCGTTCTCGGCTCCACGGGGAGCATAGGTGGCAGCACGTTGGAGGTGATCCGCGCGTTGCGAGGCAGGCTTCGGGCGATCGGGTTATCGGCGCATCGGAACACGGGTTCGCTGCTGCGCCAAGCACAAGAGGTGCGACCGCAATGGATCGTGGTGACCGATCCCGAAGCCGCCGCGCGCCAGGACTGGTCGGCCTTGCCGCGAGATGTCGAGCTGTGGGTGGGCCGCGAGCATGTCGCGCGCCTGGTCGCCCAGCCCGAAGTCGATGTCGTGGTTTCGGCGATTGTCGGCAGTGCGGGCCTGGAAGGCACCTGGGCGGCGCTGGACGCCGGCAAGACCGTGGCGCTGGCCAACAAGGAGAGCCTGGTCGTCGGCGGCCCGCTCGTGACGCAACTTGCCAAGGCGCGGGGGGCGCGGCTTCTGCCGGTCGACAGCGAGCACAGCGCCGTGTTCCAGGCCCTTCAGGCCGGACGCCGCGACGAGGTCCGCCGTGTGGTGCTGACGGCCAGCGGCGGGCCGTTCCGGACGTATTCCAACGAACAACTGGCCCAAGTGACGGTGGCCGAGGCGCTGGCTCATCCCACGTGGGACATGGGGCCCAAGGTCACCATCGACTCGGCCACGCTGATGAACAAAGCGCTGGAGATCATCGAAGCCCGCTGGCTGTTCGACCTCGATCCGGCGCAGATCGGGGTAGTCATTCACCCCCAATCGATCGTCCACTCGCTGGTAGAATACATCGACGGTTCGATCATCGCGCAGTTGAGTCCGCCCGACATGAAGCTCCCCATCCAGTACGCCCTGACCTGGCCGGAACGCTGGCCAGGGCCGGCGGCGAACCTCGATTGGGCCAGGGCGCTGCATTTGGACTTCGAGCCGCCGGACTTCGAGCGGTTCGGCGCGCTCGCCTTGGGGTTGGAGGTGGCCCGTGCGGGCGGGACGGCCGGCGCCGTGCTCAACGCCGCCAACGAGACGGCCGTGGCCGCGTTTCTTGACGGCACCTTGCCGTTTCGCCAGATCGTTCCTTTGTGCCGCGGCGTCCTCGAAAACCATCACTTCGATCCCGACCCGACGCTCGAGCAACTGCTCGCACTAGACGGTTGGGCTCGTGAGGAGGCAACACGTTGGGTTTGCTCCTGTTCGGCCTGAGTTGGGGCGGATTCGTCGAGACCGCCTGGTATGTGGCCCTGGTCGTTTTCGGCCTGGGCATGTTGATCTTCGTCCACGAACTCGGACACTTCCTGGTCGCCAAGCTCTGCGGCGTGAAAGTCGAGAAGTTCTATCTCGGCTTCGACATCGCGGGGCTGAAGCTCGTCAAGTTCGTTTGCGGCGAGACGGAGTACGGCGTCGGCATTCTCCCCTTGGGCGGATACGTGAAAATGCTCGGCCAGGAGGACAACCCGGCCCGGCTCCGCGAGGAGATCGAACGCGCGAAACTGCAAGAGCCCCGAGCGGAAGGATCGGCCGCGGGCGTGCAGGCCGAGGCCCCGGGTCCCGAGGCCCCGACCGGCGCCGGCCAGCCGCCCGTCGACCTCGCCCAGGCCGAGCAAGCGCTGTTCGATCCGCGCAGCTACCTGGCGCAGAGCGTGCCCGAACGCATGGCGATCATCTCGGCCGGCGTGGTCATGAACGTCCTCTTCGCCTTCCTCACCGGCGTGTTGGCCTATCGGTTGGGCGTGTTCCAGAACGCCTGCGGAGTCGGCTCGGTCGCGCCGGGCGAGGCCGCCTGGCAGGAAGGACTCAAGCCGGGCGACGAGATCGTGGCCATCAACGGAAAACCCGCCCATCGCTTCGCCGATCTACAGCACCAGGTGAGCCTCGGCGACATCGAGCATGGCGTGCCGATGGTCATCCGCCGGCCCGGCGTCCCGAAGCCGCTGACGGTCACGCTCGCGCCGGACCGGAGGGGTTTGGCCCCAACGATCGGCATCACCAGCCCCTTCGAGCCAGAGCTTTCGAGAAAACTCCCTTCGTTGCCGGGATCCGCGGCGGCCAAAGCCCAGCCCAGGCTCCTGGGCGGCGACAAGCTCGTCAAGATCGGCGACACGGTGATCGCCGACTACGCCGATGTGCATCGGCAATTGGCCCTGCATCCCGAGGAGCCGCTCACCGTCACGGTCGAGCGGTTGGCGACCGACGGCGGCACGCCGGCCGCGAAGCCCGGGCACATCGCAACGGTCGTTGGCCCGCAACCCATGCTCTGGTTGGGGATCGAGATGGGCATCGGTCCGATCGTGGCCGTGCAAGACGACTCACCCGCGGCCAGCGCCGGGGTCGAGCCCGACGACCTTCTCGTGGCAATCGACGGCGGTCCGGTGGGTGACCCGCTGACGCTGGCCGATCGGCTTCGCCGGGTCGCGGAAAAGGGCGGCCGCGTCGAGCTGGCCCTCCAACGCGCCGGCCAGCGACGGACGGTCCGGGTCGCGCCGCGCAGGCCCGAGTGGTACGAGACCCCCTTCCGCGAAAAGAGCCCCATGTCGGTCCCGGCCTTGGGGATCGCCTTCGAGGTCTCGCGACGCGTCGAGGCCGTGGCTTCCGGCAGTCCGGCCGAGGCGGCGGGCGTGCGCCCCGGCAATGTGGTCACGCAGGCCAAGATTGTGCCCCCCAGCCCGGAGCGGCTCGAAGCGCTCGGCTACGGCGATCAGATCGAACGACTCGACACGGAAGTCACGGCCATTGACTTCGAGAAGCACAAAGTCACCTGGCCGTTTTTCGCGGCCTACCTGCTTCAATTCGCCTTGCCCGAGTCGCGGGTCGAACTCACCCTGGCCGACGG
>JANLFZ010000435.1 GCA_024653385.1 Thermoguttaceae bacterium
CATTCGTTGGTTGGGACGCTATCGGCCACGATGCCCGCCCCAGCCTGCACGTAAGCGCGATCCCCCTGGATGACGATCGTGCGCAAGGCGATGCAGGTATCCATGTTGCCGTTGAAGTCGAAGTAGCCGACCGCCCCCGCGTAGGGCCCACGGCGGTGGGGTTCGATTTCGTCGATGATCTGCATTGCCCGAACCTTGGGGGCACCCGAAACCGTGCCTGCCGGCAGGCACGCCTGGAGGGCGTCGAAAGCGGTCTTGCCCGGAGCCAGTTGCCCGGTGACGTTCGACGTGATGTGCATGACGTGGCTGTAACGTTCGATGGTCATCACGTCGGTGAGCTGGACGGTCCGGTATCGGGCGACGCGTCCGATATCGTTGCGGCCGAGATCGACGAGCATGACGTGTTCGGCCCTCTCCTTGGGGTCGGCGAGGAGTTCCTCGGCCAGGCGGCGGTCTTCCTCGTCGGTGGCCCCGCGGCGGCGGGTCCCGGCCAAGGGACGCGTCGTCACCTGCCCGTTGACCACTCGAACCATGATCTCCGGCGAGCTGCCGACCAGCGTTACGCTGGGCGTGCGCACGTAGAACATGAACGGGCTGGGGTTGACCACGCGCAGGGCCCGGTAGATCTCGAACGGGTGAGCGCGGATGGGCACCTCGAGCCTCTGGCTGAAGACCACCTGGAAGATATCGCCCGCGCGGATGTACTCGACGCATCGCGCCACGGCCTGCTCGAACTGCTCTTGGGTGAAGTTCGATTGGAAGGGCACGTCGGCCTCGCCATCGAGCACGATGTCGAAGGGCTCCAGGTCGCACGGGTTGCCGGCCAGTTGATCGACCAGCGCGTCGACGCGGCGGCACGCGTCGTCGTAGGCCGAGCGAAGGTCCACCTTGGGCCGATTGAGCCTGGCCATGGCCACGACCACGATCGTCTTGGCCACGTGGTCGAACACCACCATTTGGTCGTAGAACGAGAAGGCCAAGTCGGGTACCTGCCGGTCGTCGGGCGGCGGATTCGGCAGGCGTTCGTAGTAGCGGACCACGTCGTACCCGGCATAGCCCACGGCACCGCTGCAAAAGGGTGGCAATTCGGGCAAGGTGACCGCGCGGACCGCCTCGACCCGCCGGCGGAGTTCGTCCATCGGGTTGGCGGAACGGAGCTGCCGGGTGACGAGGGTCGGCGCTCCGGAAGCCGAAACCCCCGACGGCGAATTCACCGTCACGCGGTCCTCGTAGGCCTCGATCTCGAAGAACGGGTGCGTGGCCAGGAAGCTGTACCGCCCCACCTTCTCGCCGCCGACAACGCTCTCGAACAGGCACGCGCAGCGGCCCGAGTCGATCTTGTGGAACGCCGAGACCGGCGTGAGGGAGTCGCTGAGCACGCGTCGGTAGACGGGCACCAGATCGGCATCCCGGGCCAGATGCACGAACCGGTCGAAGCTGGGATAGTGGCGTGCGCGCGAGAGGTCCATAGCGGTAGCTTAGCAGGCATCCTTGCGGAGGGCAACCAACCCCCGTCGTTGCGTTCGCCTTGACAGCCAGGGCGCGGGTGTTAGAATCCTGATGAGGAAGGTGGGGTGGATGACCCCGCCTTCACCATCGGAGTCGCGCATCCTCCGCTGGGCTTTTGACCGAGACGGCGCATCCCACGCAAGCTGGCCACCCTCGCGGGACGCCGGGACCCGCTGCCATGAAATGCCAACGGTGCGATCGGCCCGCGACCTTCCACATCACCGAATTGACGGGCGCGAAGCCGTTGGAGCTTCATTTGTGCGAGGACCACGCGCGCGAGTACCTCGCGCATCCGGGCAGCGAGACGCCGACGCCCTCGAGCATGGCCGCCGCGATCGCCCAGCAAATGGCGCAGCAACTGGTCGTCGGCCAGACCGCCGAGGAATTGGCCCGCTTGGACCAGCAGGTGTGCCCGGTGTGCGGAATCTCGTTTCACGAGTTCCGCAGCCAGGGACGCTTGGGCTGCCCGAACGACTACCTGGCCTTCGAAAGCCAGCTCGACCCGCTGATCGTCAACATCCACGGCGAGAGCGAACACGTGGGGAAAACGCCCAAACGGTCATCCCAAGGAAGCGAGAAGCGGACGCAACTGATCCGCCTGCGGCGCGAGATGACGGAGGCGGTCAGCGAGGAGGACTACGAGCGCGCGTCGCGGCTCCGCGACGAGATCCGGCGTATTGAGGAATCGGAGACCTGACCGCACAAGGGACGCGGCCGGAGGGAGGACGGTCGCCTGCCCGTGGTTGGCATACCGGGGTGTTGCCGTGGAACTGGACGATCTGGCCCGGAGTCGTGGCGAGTGGCTGCGGGGTTCCGGCCCCGAGTCGGACATCGTCATCAGCAGCCGGATGCGGCTGGCCCGCAACCTGGCCGACTACCCCTTCATCAGCAGGGCCACGGATCAGGACCGCGCACGCATCGAGCGCTTGCTGCGCGAGGCGGTCCTGGCCATCGACAAGCCCGACCGGCTGCTCTACCTCGATGTCGATCGCCTGGGCGGACTCGATCGCCAGTTCCTCGTCGAGCGCCACCTCATCAGCCGCGAACACGCCGAAAGCCACGGCGCCCGCGCCGTGGCCATCGATCCCGAGGAAACCTTCAGCGTGATGATCAACGAGGAGGACCACCTGCGCATCCAGGTGATGCAAAGCGGGCTGAACCTCCAAGAGGCCTGGGAGCAGATCAACCGGATCGACGACCTGATCGAAGAGCGGGTGACCTTCGCCTACCACAAGCGGCTGGGGTACTTGACCGCCTGCCCGACCAACGTGGGAACGGGCCTGCGCGTCAGCGTCATGCTGCACCTGCCGGCGTTGGTCATTACCCGGCAGATCGAAAAGGTCTTCCGCAGCCTCCAGAAGATCAGCCTGGCGGTCCGGGGCCTCTACGGCGAGGGCTCGCAGGCGATGGGCGACTTCTACCAGATCAGCAACCAGATCACGCTCGGCCGAAGCGAGCAGGACCTGATCAAGCAGGTCGGCGACATCGTGCCGGTGATCATCAACTACGAGCGTCAAGCCCGCGACTTCCTCATCCGCGAAAGCCACGAAAACCTCCACGATCGTGTGAGCCGGGCGTACGGCATCCTCCGTACCGCGCAGACCATTAGCTCGGAGGAGACGATGCACCTGTTGTCGAGTGTGCGCATGGGCGTCAACCTCGGGCTGATCGAAGACCTCGAGATCCCCACGGTCAACGAGCTGTTCATCCACACCCAGCCTGCCCACCTCCAGAAGCTCACCGGCACCGAACTCGATACGGCCGACCGCAACATCGAGCGGGCCCGCTACCTCCGCCGCCATCTCAACAAGGAATCGGGCAGCGGAAACAACAACTAGCCTTGCTTCCCGCCTTGGTCGCGTGATAGCACTGCTAGCAGTCGCCCCCCGGTGACATTTCCGTACCAGGCGGCACTTGCTCTTGTCGCTGGTCGCACGATGGGATAAGGTGGAGCCAGCGCATCCATCGGGTCCGGATTGCGTGTCAGGGACGACCCGCCTCACGAACCTAGACGAGTTGACGCATGAGTCTTCTTCGACACGGCGCCGTCTCGGCCACGGAGGGACGCGACGGCCTCTCGCTTTGCTCCACGGCCTTCGAGCATCCGCCCGCCAGTCGCCTGGCCACGCCGGTACGCAGGGCCATCACCCGCACCCGAGGCTGGCTACTTGGGCAGCAGCATCCCGAAGGGTACTGGGCGGCGGAACTGGAAGGCGACTCGATCCTCCAGAGCGAGACGATTCTTCTCTTGGCGTTTCTGGGGCAGGAAGACTCGGAACTGGCCCGGCGATGCGCCCAGCGCCTTGTCGAGACGCAACTGCCCGGCGGCGGTTGGGCCATGTATCCCGGCGGCGGCGTCGAGATCAGCGGGAGCGTCAAAGCGTATTTCGCCCTGAAGCTCTTGGGCTACGATCTCGGCGCGGAGCCGATGCAGCGGGCGCGCAAAGCCATCCTCGCCCACGGCGGAGCCGACGCGGTCAACAGCTACACGCGGTTCTTTCTGGCGATGCTCGGTCAGATTCCGTACCGCCAGTGCCCGGCGGTCCCGCCCGAGGTCGTGCTCCTGCCCAAGTGGTTCCCCGTGAATCTGTACGCGATGAGCAGTTGGTCGAGGACGATCGTCGTGCCGCTGTCGATCGTCTCGGCCAAGGAGCCGGTGCGTGCGGTGGGGGCCGATCGCGGCATCCGCGAGCTGTTCCTGCGCGAGCCGGACGATTGGCCGCCGCTGCGGTGCCCGGGACTGCCCGGCGGCACCGGGCTGATGAGCTGGGACCGGTTCTTCCGCGTGGTGGACCGGTTCTTCAAGTGCTGCCAGCGGCACGGCTTGTTGCCGCTGCGGAGCCGTGCGATTCGTGCGGCCGAACAATGGATGCTCGCGCGGTTCGAGCACAGCGACGGTTTGGGAGCCATCTTCCCGCCGATCGTCTGGAGCCTGGTGGCGCTGCGCTGCCTCGGCTACGCGGACGACAGCCCGGCGGTCCGCTACTGCCACCAGCAACTCGCCGATCTGGTGCTTCAGGACGAGCGCACCGGTTCGGCCCGGGTTCAGCCGTGCAAGTCGCCGGTGTGGGACACCGCGATCACCCTCCGCGCCCTTTCCGCCGGAGGTATCCGCGCCGACAACCCGGCGATGCTCCGGGCGGTCGAATGGCTGCTCGATCGGCAGATCACCCGCCCGGGCGATTGGTCGGAAACGGTCGCCGCGGAGCCGGGCGGCTGGTGTTTCGAGTTCCACAACGACTTCTATCCCGACGCGGACGACACGGCCATGGTGCTCATGGCGCTATGCGAGCAGTTCGACGGGACGCCGCCGGACCGGACCGCGCCCGACGAACGACCGCCCGAACTCCGCCTCGTGCATCAGGCCACCCTCGGCGACCGCGACGCCATGCCTAAGGCGCTCGACGTGCTCCAGCGGGCCTCCACGGCGATCGAGCGGGGCCTGGCTTGGATGCTGGCGATGCAGAACGACGATGGCGGCTGGGGCGCGTTCGACCGCAACAACAACCGCCGGTTCCTGTGCTACGTGCCGTTCGCCGATCACAACGCGATGATCGATCCCAGCACCCCCGACCTGACCGGCCGGGTGCTCGAGGCGTTGGGCAAGCTCGGCCGGCGCACGGGCGACCCGGCGGTGGACCGGGCGGTCGCCTACCTGCGCAAGACCCAGGAGCCCGATGGAAGCTGGTTCGGGCGCTGGGGCGTGAACCACGTGTACGGCACCTGGCAATCGTTGACGGGGCTGACGGCCGTCGGCGTGCCCACCGACGACCACGCCGTGGTGGCCGGGGCCAACTGGCTCTTGGCCTGTCAGCAGTCGTGCGGCGGCTGGGGCGAATCGCCCGACAGCTACGCCGATCGCCGCTGCCGCGGCATGGGGCCACCCACCGCGTCGCAGACGGCCTGGGCGGTCTTGGGGCTGTTG
>JANLFZ010000436.1 GCA_024653385.1 Thermoguttaceae bacterium
GTCCCTTGGCGCCGGCCGCCGCCCCGCCGCTTCGCCGCAAGGCCGCCCTCGACCTCCAAGCGGCAAAGCAGCAAGCCGGGCCAACGAGGTTCGTCGTGCGCGAGTACGCGTACCAGCGCCGCCCAACGCCGCCCAGCGTGCGCACCGCCTTGGCCGAGGTCTTGTATTGGCATCCGCTGCGATGGACCGATGCCGAGGGCCGGGCCACGATCCGCTTCGACTTGCCGGCCTCGGCGGCCACCTACCGCGTGCTGGTCGAGGCGCATGGCGAGGGAGGGCGGCTCGGTTCGGGCACCGCCGAAGTGGTCTCCGAGGTCTCCGCCCGGGCGAAACCGTAAAGGCGGCGGCTCACGCTCCCTGCTTGCCGGTCATCCACTCGATCACCAGGCGGAGCACGACCACGTGCTTCAGGTCGGAGGTGGCCACCAGGCGCTCGCGGAGCGGCGCCGGGTCGGGGTCGGCATGGTCGATCATTTGCGAGAGGGCACGCCGCTTTTCCTCGATGGCCTCGACGAACTCGGCCCGGGCCTGAAACATGACCGAGCGGTACGCGTGCGCACACTTGCCCACCACATAGCCCCGGTCTTCGATCACCTGCCCGAACACCTTCGGGTTGGCGCGGAGATAGTCGAGCTTGCGTCCCTCGGGCGCGCTGTGGACGTAGAAGCAGTGTTCCTCCTCGCTGAAGGCGTAATTCAGCGAGACGAGGTAGGGCTGGTTGTCGCGGCACATGGCCAGCGAGAGGTACTTTTGCGCGCGGAGCACGGCGAGTTGCTCGGCGCGATCGGGCATGTCGCGCTCGACGCGCCGCAGGTGATAGGTTTCGTCCATCGCGTCATCTCCTGGTCATGTCGCGCAAGGCGGGAAATTCGCGGCGGTACTGGCGCAGGCCCTCGAGATCGACCGCAGCCTGGATGACCCCCTCGTCGCTGCCCGCGTCGGCCAGGATCGTTCCGCGAGGATCGACAAGGACGCTCCGACCGGAGTACGCCAGGCCCGTGGGATCGCTGCCCACCCGGTTCGCCCCGGCCACGTAGCACTGGTTCTCGATCGCCCGCGCGCGAAGCAGGGCCAGCCAGTGCTCTTCCCGGGCGGCCGGCCAGCAGGCGATGACCGCGAGGATTTCGGCCCCTCGGGCCACCGCGCCGCGGAACAACTCGGGGAACCGCAGGTCGTAGCAGACCGCCGGCGCGACGCGCGCGTCGCCCCATGCGAACACCGCGGCCGACCGGCCGGGGGCGTAGTGCCGAGGCTCGTCGGCCGGCGAAAAAAGACGCCGCTTGGCATACCGGACCACGAGCCGGCCCTCGGGCGAGAACACGACGGCTTCGTTGCGCGGGCGTGCGGACCGGCGGCCGCGCAACACCACCCCCGCTTGCACCCAGATCGCGTGCCGGCGGGCCAGTCTCGCCAGAAACGCGGTGGTCGGGCCGTCGGGCGTCTCGGCCACCTCCGCCACGTTCATCGTAAAGCCCGTGGCGAACATCTCGGGAAGCAGCACCAGCGTGCCCGCCTCCGGACACGCCGCCTCGACCAGGGCCTCGACGCGGGCGAAGTTGGCCTCCTTGCGCTCCCAGGCGATCTCGAACTGACAGCAAGCCAGGTTCATGCTCCGTCGCGCCCTCACGATGCCAACACGGCGCGCAGCCCGCACACCAGCCGGCGAACTCCCTCGGCCGCCTTCTCCCGATCGAGCGGCCCGTACGACACCCGCAGCGCGCAACCCTCGGTCACGCCGAAGGTCGAGCCGGGCATCACGGCCACCCGGTGCTCGCACACCAGGCGTCGCACGACGGTCATCGAATCGACCGCGGTCGGCGTGCGCAGAAGCACATAGAAGGCGCCGTCGGCGACGGGCACCTGGCACACGTCGTCGGCCGCCAGAAGGGCGTCGAGCACGATCCGGCGCGCTGCCGCCACCGTGGGCAATTGGCGGCCGACGTACTCCCGGCCCGCCTCCAACGCCCCGACCGCCGCCCATTGGGAGACCACCGGCGGGCAGATCAGGTTCGTGTCCTGGATCTTGCGGATCGGGTCGAAGAGCCGGCGCGGGACGACCATCCACCCGATGCGCCAGCTTGCCATCCCGTAGCTCTTCGACAGCGAGTACAGGCCGATCGTGTGCTCCTCCGACCCGGCGATCGACGCCGGCGAAAAATGCCGCGCGCCGTTCCAGACGAAGTGCTCGTACGCCTCGTCGCAGATGTGGTACAGTCCATATCGGCAACACAGGGCGTTGACGGCGCGCAGGTCTTCCTCGGGAAAAACCGCGCCGGTGGGGTTGTTCGGCGAGACGGTCACGATGGCCCGGGTGCGCGGCGTGACCGCGGCCTCCAGCGCGTCGAGGCGCAGCCGGTAGCGTTGGTCGGTGGCGACGGGCACGGGCCGAGCCGACGCTATGGCGATCGCCATCTCGTGGTTGAAGTAGTAGGGCGAGGTGATGATCACCTCGTCGCCCGGGTCGGCGATGGCCAGCACCGCATTCAAGAAGCCCATGTTCCCGCCGGCCGTCACCACGATGGCTCGGTCGGGCCCGACCTCCACGCCGTTCTCGTCGCGCAGCTTCTGCCGGATGCGATCCACCAGCGGCGCGATGCCCTCGACCGCCTGGTACTTGTGGTTCTCCGGATCCGCCAGGAAGGTCTGGATGCGGTCCAATGCCTCGGGCGGCGGCCCGTAGCCCACGACGCCTTGCCCCATCGAGATCGTCCCGGGGTTCGCGCGGATCAAGTCGCCCACGATGGGGATCGCGGGGGCTTGCACGGCCGCCATGCGCAGGCTGACAGGTTGTACCGCAAGACCGCGTGACACGCGATCAACTCCCCACGAATCTTGTGGAAAAGGAACGTGCGCCGAACGCCCGGACGGCGGTCCGGCGCGCCGCGCCGATCGCCGCCCGGGCGTGCCGGCCCGATGCCTTCTGCCGATTCTCGCAGCCGGCTCGTCCTCCTCACCGGGTCCCGGCCAGCGCGAGGGTCACCGGCAGGCCGGCGCCGGGCGCCACGAGCCAGTTGGTCGCCGTGTAGGCCAGTTCGAGGGGCTCAGTCGGCTTGCTGGTGCCGACTTTCACGAGGCTGGTCGATCGGGCCGGCAGGGTGATCTTCTCCGGACCGACCTTGCCCGACCGCTGCAACTGGATGTCGACCTCGCCCACGTTGCGGATCATGACCCAGACCGCGTCCTTGGCCCGCAGGTGCGGCGCGTCGACGCGAACGCAGGCGCGGAACAACGGATCGAGCCATTCCTTGCGCCCGATGAGTTGGTCCTTGTACCAGACCACGGTCCGGCCGGCCAAGAGCGCTTCCTTCAGGCCGGCGAGCGACCGCTCCTTGACGAAGACCAGGGTCATCGTGCGGTGTTTGGCGTGGAGATTCTGCTCCAATAGATCGGGGTCGTGGATGTCGGTGTTGCCCAGCATGGTCAGGTTCTTCTCGAGGCACCACCGGTGGGCGTCGGGGTAGTACTCGTCGCCGTTGGCCACCTCCATGCCCTGGAACCACTTGTTCTCGAACATGGTCGTGTGGAGATCGAGCCACTTGCCCTTCTCGGAACCCTTCCAGCCCTGGTGGTTCCAGAAGACGAACGCTTCCTGGGCATTGGCCCGCTTGATCGCGTCGAGGAACTCGGGCGTGTCGAGATCGGCCTGGTCTTTCAGGAACAGGGCGTTAAAGTGGCCCGGGGGCGTGTCGCGCGTGATCTCGGCGCCTTTGGGAAAGAGCAAGTTCGCCTGGCGCGCCGCGCCGGCCGCCAGGTCGTACGAGCGGTTGTGCTTGGTCGGCAAGTCGTCCTTGTGCGGCTGGTACTCGATGTGGTCGGTGATCGCGATGGCGTCGAGCCCCTGTCGCCACGCCTCCTGCACGCGGACCGGCGGCCAGACCCCGCCGTCGGAAAACACCGTGTGCATGTGCAGATCGCACTTGAGCGTCTGGTAACCCGGCACATCGGGGAACTGGATCTCGCGCCGCACGTTTTGCGCGAGGCTGGGCAGGGCAAGCAGCCCTACGAACAAGAAGGCAACCAGGGCCAGGGGTTTCTTCATGGCAGGCTCCTCAAGGCTCCAAGGACGAAAAACGCATCCCTGCCGGCGCATCCGGCCGCTCCGCAGCCGAGAACAACGAGAACAAAACGTCGCCGTGCATGGGGACTGTCGCAGTCCTCGCGGCGAAGGAGCGCGAACATGAGACGATCCCCTTCGGGCGTGCGAACGTCCCTACTTGGCGTCCGCGGACCGGGCAGCCGTCTTCTCGCCGGCTTTGGCCTCTTCCAGGTACTTCTCGGTGAACCGTGTGCGGTAGTGGAGGCTGCTGGCCGGGCCGCTGAAGCCGACCACCTGCTTGTCCACCTCCATCTGTTGCTCGACAACCCGGCCCGAGCCAATCTCGAAACGCACCGTGCCGGTCGCCTCCCGCTGGACGAGTTGCACCTCCAAAGCCGGATCGTGGATCGGCGTAAGGACTTGGGTGGCGACCCGAATGGTGGCCACGCCGTCCTTGACCTCCTCGAGAGTGAAGCTCTGAAGGGTCTTCACCTTCTTGATCGTTCCGGCATTGGTGGGCACGTCGATCTCGTACGGGAACGACCAGGTGTGGCCGACGGGCACCGCCTCTTCGGGAAGCGGGATGGTGATCTGTCCTTCGTGCTCGCCGCCGGGCTTGGGTTTGGCGGTCTGTCGCTTGACGATCTTCCCGAGCGGATCGAGCGTGATCGTCGACAACGGGACCCCGATCGACTTGGCGACGGTCTCGAAGCCGACCGGCGGCGTCTTGTCGGTGCGGCTGTTGTAGTGCGTCTCCATCCGGCCCGACAGCTTCTGGCGCATGTCCACGCTCTCGACCGAGTGCTCGAACGTGGCCGAGCCGTCCGGCGCCACCGCCGTCACGCGCCATACCTTGACCGAAGTCGTCTGCGTGTCGGCCGTCTGCGTGGTGCCCGAGACGGTGGTCTCGACGCGGGCACGGTGCGTGACCTCCCAGCGGAGGGTCTGGCCAGGCTGGAACTTGTAGCGAAGCGTGTGCTTCGGGCCGTTGGAAGGGGTCTCGGGCTGCTTGGCGGGCTCGGCCGCGAAGGCGGCGCTTGCCGCCAGGAGGAACGCTCCGGCCGTGGTGCGGACAAGCATGGTCAGCATAACGAATCCTTTCTTGCTGGGTCTGGAATTGGCTCGACTCGGTAGACGCTCCACCTCGTTGCTCCCCGCAGGCTACTCCGTGCTCCCTACCCCATGCTCCCTGCTCCCCGCTCCCCGCTCCCTGCTCCCTGCCCCCCGCTCCCAGTTGCAGGCGGCCGCCCCACCCGAGCTTCTCCCGCAGGGTGCGGTAGTAACTGTGTCCGGCAACGGCAACCATCTTGAACCGCACCTCGGCTCGCTGGACGCGCACGCGATCGTGGGGCTGGACCGTGGCCATGACCCGGCCGT
>JANLFZ010000437.1 GCA_024653385.1 Thermoguttaceae bacterium
CCAGCGCCCCCCACTGTCCCGGAAGGAGGCCGTTAGCGTGGACATCCACTGGCACAGCTTCTTCTTCCTTGTGTTCGCCATATTGGCCTGTGGGTTCGCCCTGGCGGTGGTCTTTTCGGCCAACGTGGTGCGCATGGCGTTTTACCTGGTGTTGTCGCTGGGGGCCGTGGCCGGGTTGTTCTTCCTGGCGGGAGCCGATTTCGTCGGGGCCATGCAGTTGATGATCTACGTCGGCGGTACCCTGGTGCTGTTGGTGTTCGGCGTGATGCTCACGGCGCGGAAGCCGTCGGTCGACCTGAGCACCGGCGGCGGACAATGGGTCTTGGCGGCGATCGTGGGGGCCTCGCTCTTGGGCGTGCTGTTGCAGACGGCCTACAGCGTCGATCCTTGGAAAAGCGAACAAGTGGCCGCCGTGGCCCCGCCCGTGGCCGCCTCCCCGACGGCCGCGCCGCTCGGCCTGGCCATGCTCGGCGTGCGCGTCGATCAGCTCGAACAAGACGACCCCACGCTGCGCCGCGGCATGTCGGGATACCTGCTCGCGTTCGAGATCGTGTCCGTCCACCTGGTCGTGGTGCTGATCGGGGCCGCGTACCTCGCCCGAGCGCGGCGGAGACGCATCGCGGATCACGAATGACGAAAGACAAATGACGAATGACGGATCCGTGTGCCACTGCTTGCCCGCTGCCGGGAGACCGGCGGTTACGAAGCCAATAAGTCGAGTTCCGACCGCAGGCAGGGAGTAGCACACTCCAGACACATCCAGACAACGACCCATGAACCTACTCACCCAACCTGTCGGCCTCTGGCACTACCTCGTCGTGGGCGCGGTGCTGTTCGTCTGCGGTGTCGTATGCATGGCCGTCAAGCGCAACGCCGTGGGCGTGCTCATGGGCGTCGAGTTGGTGCTCAACGGGGCGAACCTGAACTTCGTGGCCTTCGGAAGCCGCTTCCTTCGGGCCGACAACCACCAGGCGATCGGGCTGGACGGCCAGATGATCGCTCTGTTCGTCATCGTGCTGGCGGCGGCCGAGGCGGCCGTCGCCTTGGCCATTGCGCTGAACTACTATAACACCCACGCGACGATCGACGTGGACCAGGCTGACGAGTTGAAAGGCTGATGGAACTCGACCGACTGCTGCCGCTGTTGTTGGGAACGGCCTGGCTGGCGCCGTTGGCCTCGTTCGCGCTGTTGGTGTTTCTCGGCCCGCGACTGGGGAAGCACGGCAAAGGGGCGGGCTACGTGGCCACGGGGGCCATCGCCCTGGGCTTCGTCCTCTCGGCGATCGCCTTGGGACTGTGGGTATGGCATCATCCCGTGCCGGCCGCCGGGCATGGTGAGCCCGGGGCCGCACACGCCCATCCCACCTCGGCGATCTGGGGCGACTGGTACAGCCTGGGCGAGTTCGGCTCGCTCCGCATCACCGTCGGCTACTACATCGACGCGCTGACGGTCGCCATGTTCGCGATGGTTACGCTGGTGGCCACCTGCATCCACGTGTACTCGTTCGGCTACATGCACGAGGAGTTGCACGAGGTGACCGATCCGCAGGTCCTCCTGGCCGACGGCACGCCGCTGCGCCGACCGGGCCGCTTCCCGCGGTTCTTCCAGTACCTCTCGCTGTTCTGTTTCAGCATGTTGGGGCTGGTCATCGCCGGCAACGTGGCGATGGTCTTCGTGTTCTGGGAGTTGGTGGGCATTTGCTCGTACTTGCTCATCGGGTTCTACCGCGAGCGCAAGAGCGCTTCCAATGCGGCGAACAAGGCGTTCATCGTGAATCGGGTGGGCGACTTCGGGATGATCGTCGGCCTCATGGCGCTCTGGGGCGGCCTGGGCACGTTCGCGTTCGGCGATAGCTCGGACGGCAAGGGCCCGCCGAGGCCGGGCATCTTCAGCCAGGTGCGGCCCGCCGCGGCCGGCCACGAACTGACCGTCCCCGACGGCATGGTCCGTCTGGCCGCCCGCGACCAGATCGCCGCGATCTACCGCGCCACGCCGGACCGGGCCGCGGCCGAAGCGCGCATCGCCTCGCAGATTCCGGCATGGCGGGCCCAAGGGCTCGGCTACTGGCTGTTGGTGATCGCCGGCCTGGGGGTCTTTTGCGGGTGCGTGGGCAAGAGCGCCCAGTTCCCGTTGCACGTGTGGCTGCCCGACGCGATGGAAGGCCCCACGCCCGTCAGCGCGCTGATCCACGCGGCAACGATGGTCGCGGCGGGCGTGTACCTGGTGGGGCGATTCTACCCGGTCTTCACGCCCGAGGTGCTGTTGGTCATCGCCTGCGTCGGATGCACCACGCTCTTCCTCGCGGCGACCATGGCGCTGGTGGCCACCGACATCAAGCGGGTGCTGGCCTACTCGACGGTCAGCCAGCTCGGATACATGATGTTCGCCCTGGGGGTCGGGGGGTGGCTTGCCGGGCTCTTCCACCTCTTCACCCACGCCTTCTTCAAGGCCCTGTTGTTCCTCGGATCGGGCTCGGTCATCCACGCCACCGGCACGAACGAGATGCCGAAGATGGGCGGCCTGTTGAAGAAAATGCCCTGGACCGCCTCCACGATGCTCGTCGGCTGCCTGGCGATCGCCGGGGCGGGTATTCCGTTTGTCATCGGGCTTTCGGGTTACTACTCGAAGGATGCCATCCTTGCCCAGGCGTTCTCGTTCCGCCAAACCAACCCGGCCTTCGGCTGGATGTTCGTCGTGGCCGCCGGCGGGGCCGCGCTGACCGCCTATTACATGTTCCGCCTGTGGTTCATGACGTTCGCCGGCCACCCCCGCGACCACCACCTGTACGAGCACGCGCACGAGTCGCCCAAGGTGATGTACCTGCCGCTGGTCGTTCTGGCGGTCTTCGCCGTGGCTCTGGGCTGGCCGGTGTTCCGGTTCACGGGTCTGGTCGAGCAGGCCCGGCCCGCAGGCACGGTGGAGGGGGCCGCCGGCGGCGCGCTCTTGCCGGCCGTCGCCATGCCCGCCGAGCACCTCTCGCACGACGCCGCCATCCACACCCCGGTAACGTGGTTCGCCTTCGGCGCGGCGCTGGCGGGCTTCGCCATCGCCGTGGTGTTCTACGGCGCACGGTTGTTGCGCCCGGATACCGTGCGCCTGGTGTTCCGGCCGATCTATTGGCTTCTCTGGAACAAGTGGTGGTTCGACCAGCTCTACCACCTGGTCTTGGTGCGCCCGGCGCTGGCCCTGGCGCGCGCGGTCGCGGCGGTCGACCGTCAGGCGATCGACTGGGTGGCCGACGGCATGGCCCGCGCCGTGCGGATCGGCTCGTCGATCGACGATTGGATCGACCGGCTGTTCGTCGACGGCTTGGTCAACCGTATCGCGGGATGGACGTACCGCGTGGGCCTGTGGCTGAGGGCTTTCCAGACCGGCCGGCTGCGGCAGTATGTATTGTTCGTCGGCGTGGGCACCGTCGGACTGTTCGTGCTGATCTCGTTCCTGCGCGCGGTGGCCTTCGGAAGCTTATGACAGGGATACCGAAGAAACGATGCAAAGAAACGTACCGAACGACAGCAGACACCACCCCGACGCGCCGGCGAAGGAGAGGTTGCGCCCTCGCTGGCGGATGCCCTCGCTGGCGCGTCGGGTTGGTATACCCTCGCTGGCGCGTCGGGGCGGTATTGCGGGCGAGCCCAACGAACCATAGACCATAGACCATTGACAACTGACCATGGACCCTTCCGTGTTGCTGCTTAGCGCCATCGTCTTCTTGCCCGCCGTGGGGGCCCTCGCAGTCGGTCTGGTCCCCAAGGGCCGCGACGAAGCCATGAAGTGGATCTCGCTGGCGATCACGGCGGCGGTATTCCTCTTGACGGTGTGGATTGCGGTGCCCCGGGGCGCAAGCGGCGACGCCACCCGGTTCGAGCTGGGCCAGGCGGCCATGCAGCAGGCCTTCCGCATTCCGTGGATCACGTCGTTCCACATCGAGTACGCGATGGGGATCGACGGCATCAGCTTCCCCCTGGTGATCCTCACCTCGTTCCTCAGCGTGCTGGCGATGGCGGCAAGCTGGAACATCACCAGGCACGTGAAGGCCTATTGCATCCTGTTTCTGCTGTTGGAAACGGGCATGTTGGGCGTGTTCATGGCGCTGGACTTCTTCCTCTTCTACGTGTTTTGGGAAGTGATGCTCTTGCCGATGTACTTCCTCATCGGCGTTTGGGGCGGGCCGCGCCGCGAGTACGCCGCGATCAAGTTCTTCCTCTTCACCCTGGTCGGCAGCGTGCTGATGCTCGTGGCGCTCTTGATGCTGTACTTCACGAGCGACCTGGGCAAACTGAAGGGCCTGGCGGCCAAGGAACTGGCCGAGGCCAACGTCAGCGTGCGGGAGGTCGAGGCCGCGGCCCGATCGCCGGCCCCCACGCACACCTTCAACCTCTTGGCCCTGGCCAAGCTCGGGCAGCTTCGCGATTCGCCGTTCGACCGCCCATTGCTCGCCGGCAAGTCGGTCCAGTGGTGGGCGTTCCTGCTCTTGTTGGTGGGGTTCTTGGTCAAGGTGCCGTCGGTGCCGATTCACACGTGGCTGCCCGACGCCCACGTCGAGGCCCCCACGCCCATTTCGATGATCCTGGCCGGGGTGCTCTTGAAGATGGGCGGGTACGGGATTTTGCGCATCTGCTACCCAATCTGTCCCGCCGCCGCCTACGAGCTGGCTTGGCTGGTCGTGGGACTGGGCGTGCTGAGCATGGTGTACGGGGCCTTCGCCGCCATGGCCCAGAAGGATTTCAAACGCCTGGTGGCCTACAGTTCGGTCAGCCACATGGGCTATGTGGTCCTGGGAATGGGGGTATGGACGGCCACGGCCGGCTCGGGCTACGTGAGCGACTACTGGAAGATGGGCATGAACGGCGCCATGTTCCAGATGATCGCGCACGGGCTTAGCTCGGCCGGCATGTTCTTCCTGGTCGGCGTGGTGTACGACCGGGTCCATCACCGCGACCTCGACAGTTTCGGCGGCCTGTTCGCCCGCATGCCCGTCTATAGCGGCATGGCCATGGGGATCTTCTTCGCCGCGCTGGGGTTGCCGGGTCTGTGCGGGTTCATCGGCGAGGTGTTCGTGGTGCTGTCGGTCTGGAACTACAGCATGGCCATGGCGGTGGTGGCGGCCTCGGTGGTGATTCTGACCGCGGGGTACATCTTGTGGACGATCCAGCGCGTGTACCTCGGTCCGGAGTACAAGGGCCCGCACGGCGAGGCCCTTACCCCGGCCACGAAGCGCGAGATCGCCATTGTGGCTCCGCTCCTGGTTTTCGCGGTGCTCTTCGGCGTCTATCCGCAGGCCCTGTTGAACTACATGGCCCCCAGCGTCAATGCGACGGTCGACGACTTGGCCCAGTGGACCCGCCAGGTCAAGGACGCATCCTCCCCTCTCCCGCTTGCGCGAGAGGGGTCGGGGGCGAGAA
>JANLFZ010000438.1:0-1830 GCA_024653385.1 Thermoguttaceae bacterium
CCGGCGCCAGCCCGGCGGCGGCGACGCGCCGCCCGATCTCCGAGGCGGCCGGCTCGTCGTACCGGTCGACGAGGGTCATGCTCCGCGAGTCGTCGACGACCATCGCCACGTAGGGCAACCCGGTCCGCTTGAGCGATAAGACGATCTGGGCCAGCATCAAGAGCACCAAGGCCACGGCGCCCAACCGGAGTGCCGCCAGAAGCAACCGGTACCAGGTGCCCGTCTGACGACCTTCGCGCAGGTACAGGCGCACCACCCAGATCGTGGCCAGCAGCGCAAACAAGAGCGTCACCCAGGGGGGCCATCCCCACGAGTGCTCGATCCCCCAGGCCGTACCCTCTCCGCCGGCCGACTCGATGCCGAACAGTCGTTCGAGCCAGTTGGGAAGCGGGTGGGGCATGGCTCTATCGTACCACAGGGACGCTCGATCGACGACCGGCGGCAGCCGGACGCCTCACGCGGCGCGGCGGCCCGCCGACGGGGCCGAAAGCGCCGCCTCGCCATGGTGGCCAGCCCGCCAGGCGACCCATGTCTCGATCAGCAACAGCCCCAGCGCCGCGTACAGCAGCCCTCGCGCTAGCCGGCTCTGCGGCGCGACCGAACTCGCCGCCGGCTGGTCGAGGTTCTGGAACGTCGTCTGGTGAACCAGCGGCACGTCCGGCCAGACGTCCTTGGACAACTGCTCCGGGGTGATGGTCTCCAGATCGCTTTCGGACGGCTCCCGCGAGTCCACGTTGGCCGTGTACAACTCGCTTTGCGAAAGCGGGGGGCCGAACTGCGCGGTGTAGGGGCCGCTCTGCCAGGTTTCGAAGAACGTCCAACCATAGGCGTCCGCCTCGGCCCGGGGCCGAACTTCCTCCACGCGCCGGCCCGGCGCGGCGATGGCTAGTGCGGGCACGTCAGCGGACAGAGGAACCATCCCGACGAGCGGCTCGCCCACCAGGACGTTCCGCTCGTCGATCTGCCGAGCGACGGCGTAGCGCAGGATTTCATGCACCAGGGGCACGAAGCTCGGCCAAAGGGGCATCGCGCTCCACGAGGGATCGCCGGCCGAGGTGGCCACCAGAACGACGCGGCCGCGCTGGACCGACGCTTCGACAATCAGGGGGTTGCCCTCGGCCGTGGCCAGAACGACCTGGGCCGCGGAGTCCGGGGGCACGGCTTGAAATGCCTGAACACGGGGGTCGTCAACAGTCCCGCCGCCTCGTGGCCTTCGAAAGGACGAATGATCGGATGGCGATATTCCCGCGGGTCGAGCCTCGCCTTCTGCGGGTCGCGTTCGACAACGTCGCCCAACCGGGCCGGCAGCAGGCGCGCGCCGCCGGGCGACTGCCCCCCCAACTCGCGGTTGTAATCGGCGGCCTCGACCTGCGGTCCGAGGAAGAACACCACGCTGCCACCGGCGCGCACGTAAGACTCGAGCGTTCGGGCCTCGGCCGAGGTGAAGCGGGGCACATCGGCCAGAAACACGCAGTCGTACTGGCCGAGCTGCGTCTCGCGGAGTTGGCTCTCCGGCACGACCTCAACTTGCACCGGCCGGCCGGAGCCCTCGGCTGGCGCCAGCGCCGCCGACAGATAGCCCGTACCGCTGCGGTACCGATCGGCCGACGGCCGGCCATCGACGCATAGCACGTGAATCCGCTCCTTGACCGGCACGGCCAGCCACCGGTGGTTGTCCACGTCGAGCCCGTCGCCGGCGATCCGGACTTCGAGCAGGTGATCGCCCGGCGCATCGAACCGCCAGGGAAACGAGACCGAGGCCTTGCCGCCCGGCTGAATCTTCACCGTCGTCTGTTCGACGCGTCGCCCGTCGATGACGAGTTCCACGGG
>JANLFZ010000438.1:1840-5387 GCA_024653385.1 Thermoguttaceae bacterium
CCCTGTGCGGCGCGGCGGCGGAGGTCGCGAATTCCCTCTTCGTCGGCGTCGTCGCCGGACGATCCACCCGAGCCGCCGTAGTATCTCACTTCGGCCTGGATTTCGACCGGCTCCTGGGCCACCGCGACGGGCTCGGCCAGGCGCAGGTCGGCCACGGCCAAATTCTCCGCGCCGGGTTGGCCAAGGTCGATCACGACCAGCCGGGCCGCGTCGGCCAGTCGCCGGCTCCGTTTGCGGAACTCGTCGAGCCCGGCCTGATCCAGCCCCTCGAGGCTCCACCCCACGCGCCCCAGGTCGGTGAGGAAGTACACTTCCTCGCGCGTCAACCGGGGGACGTCGCGGCGCGCGGCAGCCAGCGTCTCTTCGACCGCGGCCAGGGTCCGCGGAAGGTTGGCGCGGCCGTGCAGGACCTCCAAGGCTTCGAGTTCCTTGCGGAAATCGCGTGGGTCCAAGGCGGGTGTGCCCACGACCACGCGGGGCGGTTCGCTCAGCAGCACCAGGGTAAACCCGTCGCCTTGGGAACTTTCGTCGACAATTTGGGAGGCGATCTCCTTGGCCCGGTCGAAGCGGGTCTTCTTGCCCGAGCGGTACGCCATGGAAAACGACGCATCCAGGACGAGCACGCGGTGGGTACGCTCGCCGCGGGCGGAGACGAACACGGCGTTTTCCAGAAGCGGATCGGCGGCGGCCACCACCACCAGCACGATGATCGAGGTGCGCAGGGCCAACAAGAACCACTCTTGGAACCGCAGCCGCCGCCGGCTCGCCTGGAGCGCGCGGAGCAAGTACTCCATCGCGGCCCAGGTCATCTCGCGATGCCGTTGCCGGCTCCACAGGTGGATGAGAATCGGCGCCGCAGCCGCGACCAGCCAGCCGAGCATTGCCGGGCTGAGCAGCTCGAAGCCGAAAAGCAAGGTCATGCGCAGTGCCCCGGCAGGCGGATCGGAGCCCGCCGTTCCGCTGGCCTCGCGGCGCGCGGAACGGCGGGTCGTGGAATCCAGACGGCAACCACCTGTTGCCGATCAGTCCTTCATTTCCACGTCGAAGACGGTCTCCTGGTTCTCGACGACCGTGCAGGTCAAGCCGCTCGTTTCGCCCGACTGGTACTTCTTGGGAAATGCCGTGGCCGGATCGGCTGCCGGCGCCTTGGCCTCGCCCATCATGTACTTCTTATAGGCCTCGGGGTTCGAGGGGTCCGGCGGTGGCCCGGCGTCCTTCGCGGGCGGGGGCGTGACCGAGACCTTGTACGTGCCGACGGGAATGGCCGGCTTCCCATTGAACAAGAGCGTGTAGCTGCCGTCGGCCCCGATGTCGGCCGTTGCGGGGAACGACTTCTCCTGGTGCATGAACAGGATCTTCGAGCCCGCCGGCGGAGCATTGCCCTTGTAGGTCACCTTTCCTTTGACTGCGCCGGTAGCCAGCTTCTGCGGACCGCCGCCGCCGCAGCCCGAAAGCGCGACGAGGCAAGGGACGATGGCCGCGACGGCCAGACACCTCCCGATCCGAGTTGTGGAAACACGCATGGGCGAAGCCTCCTTGGACCATCCAACCGGTAGAAGCGACGTCACGGCATCTGCACGGGCTTCCCATCGTCGCGGGTCGCCAGCAGCCGGAGATTATACATGTCGATCGTGTCGCTGATGAACCTCACGTTGCCATCGCCGAACAACCCTTGTACCCCACCCGGATGCGCGGAGTAGATGCCGTTGTTCTGGCCGTCGTTGGCGCCGCAGCCCGGGTACGCCGTTCCCACGGAGTTCGGAGGATAACGGATGGTGGTGCAGTTGAAGAGCCGGGCCCAGTTGCCGCCTTGCTCTTCCACGGCGCGCGGCCAGGGCGTCCCCATCAGGAACCCGTGGACCGTGTTGACCGTCTGGTCTTTCTTCGTGTAGGTGTCGTTGTAGACGAAGTTCGAGCACTCGCTGACCATCAGCGTGTTGCTGGTGCCGTCGGTGATCTGGTGGAAACCCACCAACCCGCGGCCCGAACTGGGATTCGTGGCCGTCAAGACGCCGCCGGACGAGATCAGTCCCTGGGCAATCACCGAGTTGCAGCAATCGCAGCACTGGCGTTGGCGGTTGGCATTGTTGACGAACCCGTTCCCGTCGGTGGCTCCCGAGATGCCCGTGTACTGCGCCCGGGTGATGATCCACCCCTGGCCCGCGTCAACCATCGGCTCCAAGGGGGAAGAGGGGCAAAGCAGCACGCTCAGGCGGACGTTTTGCCACGCGGCCCCGTTGATCGGGCCGGTCCACGTGGCGCCGCCGTTGTACGTCCAGCCGGGATGATCGCCGATCCAGGACATCTTCTGGTAGCCCGCCGACTGCTCGGTATAGGGCATCACGCGCGGCATCCACGAGAGGCCCCACGTCCAGTTCGGCATTCCCATGCCGCCCGGCGGCAACGTCTTGTACGTGTCGTGATAGTTGTGCAGGGCCAACCCGATTTGCTTGAGGTTGTTGGCACACTGCGACCGGCGAGCTGCCTCGCGCGCGGCTTGGACCGCAGGCAATAAGAGCGCGATGAGAATGCCGATAATGGCAATCACCACCAGCAGCTCCACGAGGGTGAACCCCCGTTTGTAGCGCCGTCTTTTTTTCATGACCGCTCTCCCCAACAGAATGGAATAGACAAGGAAACCCGGCCCGAGGGAACGACCCCCTCGGCGACCGTCGGGTCGAACCGCCGTGATTATGGCACGGGCGCACAAGGCGGTCAATATATTCGCCAAATCGTGCCGGGAATTTTCAAAGTACCCCCCCAAAGTAGGGTGCCACGAATGGGCATCGTCCGTTCCGGTTCCTGTCAGGAGACGGCTTGCCGCCTTCCAGTTTTCTCGATCCCCCTCGCCATGCCCCGTGATGATGCCGGCAGGGCACGCCCGACGATTCGCCTTGCTCGTCATCGCCTTGCTTGTCTGCCTGGCCACGCTGGAGTAGGCTTGCTTGAGGGGCAGCCGAGTCCTTGGTGAGGAGCCTTGGCCATGCTGGGTAGGGCGGTTGTCGCGGTGTGGATGGCAGTGATCGTGGCGGCGGGTGCCGCGAGGGGATCGGAGGCTCCCTCGTCGCCTGCCAAGACCGAGGTTCCCGGCCGATACGATGCGATCGACGCCGGCCGCGATGCCCATTTCCGGGGCGAGCAAGAACGGCTCGACGCCATCGGGCGGCAGATCGAGACCAACGATCAACTGGCTTGGCGAGCCGGCCAGCCGACGCTCTACGTGTATCCACCGCTTGATGCGGTGTACGCATATGGTCCGCGCCGGGCCTACCGCGGCGCCGGTGCGGTCCCCTGGCTGATGCCGAGGTACGGGTATCCGGCCATGCCGTACCTCGGCGTCTTCGAGCCGTGGCCGCTGGTGCCCGGCGATGTGTACGGATATCCGTACGTGGCGCGCGTGCCGCAGCCGGTGGGCCACCAAGTGGTCGTCATCGGTCCGGGGGCGTACCTGTACCGGCCGATCTACGCCCTGCCTGCGCTGCCGGGCGCCCCGCCCGCTGGTGCCGCAACTCCCTCGCAACCGGCGGCGCCGCCCGAGCGGCCGGCC
>JANLFZ010000042.1 GCA_024653385.1 Thermoguttaceae bacterium
GGATGGCCTCGTGCGGCGCGGGCTTGCCGAGGCCATCCGGGGGACATCGCCGGCAAGCGCCGCGGTTTCCAATGCCTGCGAGCAATGCCGCGGGCCCCCGCGGGCCGAGCCCCCCTCGCGCCGCCGGTACCGTAAACCCCTCGTGGTGCCCGGGTTGGCCCACGGCGCGCGCGAGATTACACTACCGAGTTGGCAAAATGCAGGCGTGCCGTTGGGCTTCTTCGAGCGCAGGCGTCCCGCCCGCTTCTTGCCGTGGGCCAGACGCACGCCCCTTGCGGTTGGCCGAGACGGCCGCGTTTTCGTGTCGCAAGATCGAGAGAACCTGCGCCGACGCGCTGGCGCAACGTGCCACCCAAACCCCATGCCAGGAGGGAAGCATGAGCCAACCGTTTGGACCCCGGCCGCTTTCCCGACGGCGGCTCTTGGCTGCCGCCGCCGGTTGGGCGTGTTGCCGTTCGGGAAGGCTTGCGCCGGCCGAGGCGCCATCCGCCGGCGGCGGGACGGTCCGCGACCGGCTTTGGATCTTCACGTGCGCGGCCAACAGCGACTTTCCGCACATCGGCCGGCGCTCGGTGATGACGCCGGCCGAGGGGGCCTTTTACCTGGGCGTGCCCAACATCATCGTGGTGCAGTCGAGCGAGAGCGAAGCGCGCTATGGCCGGCTCGAACCGCCCTTTGCCCCGTACACGGTCGCCCTTCGCCCGCTGAAGCGCGTGGTCTGGTCGGTGGTGGGCTCCGGGGGTTTTCACTCGCCTGCCGAGACCAACGAGGTCTTGGAGCTTGCCCGCTCGACCCCCAACTTCACCGGCGTCATGCTCGACGACTTCTTCACGGGCCGCAAGGAAGGCAAGCGTGCCCAATGGACGGTCGACGAACTGGCCGACATCCGCCGCCGGCTCGATGCGACGGGCAAGCGGCTGGACATCTTCGTCACCCTCTACGTGACGCATCTCGACCTTCCCCTGCGCGACTACCTGGAGCGGATCGACGTGGTCACGCTATGGACGGGCAACCCCGCCGAGCTGGCGAACCTCGAAGCGAACCTCGCGAAGGCCGAAACGCTGGCCCCCAAGGCCCGCAAGATGCTCGGCTGCTACCTGGTCGACTACGGTCGCAAGCAGGGCATCGCCCTTTCGGCGATGAAGCTCCAGTGCGAGCTGGGCCTTCGCTGGCTTTGCCAGGGACGGATCGAAGGCATGATCTTTCTGGGAAACACGACGATGGACCTCGGGTTCGAGTCGGTCGAGTGGACCCGACAGTGGATTCAGCAAGTGGGCGATACGAGGCTGTGACGTCTGGACGAGCCACGAGGCGACATGTCCTCGACACGTCATACCCCGAAGACCTCCCTGGTCATTCCCGCGTGGAATGAAGCGGCCTGTCTGCCGCCGCTCCGATTTCCAAGAAATCGGCGGCTACAACGAGCACGTACCGCTGGGGGAAGAATCGGCATTCCGCCGGCCGTTGTCCTGAATTCCACTCGGAAGTTCGACAAGCACGGCGACTGGCACATGATCTTCGACCTGCTGCGTGGAGCCTTCTACCTGCTGTTCGCCCGACACCGGCTGAAGCAGTACGCTCGACGTTACTGGTACGAGGGTCGGTAGAAGGCAACTTCCCGGCCCGTCAACGCTGACTCGGCGGAAGACCGCGTCGCAAGCCGCTACTTGACGGTCAGGACCAGTCGGCCGGCGCCCGGGTTCTCGAACGGGCCGGGCGTGGGACGTTCGCCGCGGGGCTTTCCGAAATAGTCGGTCGCGACGGTGATGGGCGAGCCGTCGGCATTTTCGTAGGCCACGCCCGCGACTTTCGCCTTGCCGAGGCGCGAGGTGGTGACCAACGAGGTGCGGGCCCGCGCCAGCTCGCCGCCGAACGTGACCTCCACGCGAAGTTGCCCGCCCTCGCCGACCAGTCGCACGTCGGGATTCGTGGCCGGCTCGACGACGGCGTCGGTCTCCTTGGCATACGGTTGGGCCCCGAAGTAGTACACGTTGCCGCCGGTCGCCAGCGGGTACTCGCGCGCGTCGTACATCCACAGCCCGTAGCCGGCGATCCACCCGCGCTGGTTGGCGGCCTTCTGGCGGGCGCTGCCGGGCGCCTCGCCGCGGCCGACGAAGAGGTTGTTGTAGAAACGGTCGTCGCCGCCCTTGGTGGGGGCCAGCCCGGCCAGGGCGGTCGAATGGGCCGGATGATAGGGCGTCTGGCGGTTCGGCTCGGGCGATGTGACGAGGCGTCCGGCAAACAGGTTGTGCACGTAGGCCCCGCCCTCCGACATGTCCAGCAGGCTGGTGGCCGACAGAAACAGGTTGTTGTCGGCCAGAAACGGCCCGTGGTTGACCTCGACGAACACGTCCTCGCCGAGATTGTCGTGGAAGAGATTGCGGGAGACGCGCGTGCCCTGGGCCATCCAGTCCAGCCAGAGGCCCCGGCAGGTGCGGAAGATGTGGTTGCCCTGGATCACCGTGTCGATGGCCGCGTGGAACTTGATGCCGGCCATCTCGGCGCCGGAGAAGAGGCGCCGGACGTGGATATCGTGGATCGTGTTGCCGGTGACGACGCTGAACGCCGCCCCGAGGCTGCCGACAATGCCCGCCTGCTCGCAGTGCGAGATGACGTTGTTGCGGACAACATGGTGGCCGATCGTCTCGCGGTTCCAGCCCCGGGCCAAGCCGCGCTCGATCGTCTTGACGTAGCCTTCGGCCGTGTTGGCCGAGGTGTTGTCGAACTGATCGCCGTGCTTGCCCAGCGCGATGCCCGAGCAGATCGAATGGCTCACCACGTTGTTCTCGATGATCCAGCCCTTGCTCCAATGCGTGCCGACCAGGCCGATCTGCTCGGCGGTGGGTGGGGCCCACGGCGTGGCGGCATGCCGCAGCGTGAAACCCCGCAGCGTGATGTAGTTGCGGCCGGGCCGGTCGGGATAGAAGACCGTGCGGCGCACGTTGATCTCGACGCACCGCTCGTTCGGGTCGACCCCCGGAAACTGCGCCCAGATCGTCGTGTGCGAGGCATCGACCCGCGCGTACCACAGGTTCGTGCTCCAGGACGGTTGGTTCGCGGGATCGTCCGGACGGCGCTTGCCCGCCGGGCGAGCCGCCTTCGCGCCGCCGGCCGGGTCGGCCGACCGCGCGTCGCTCGGCGCGAACAGGTCGTCGAGTTTTGCCGCCTCGGTGAGCCATACGCCGTCCAAGTACACCGCGCCGGTGTGGTGCTCGCGGCCCCGCGGATCGAACCAGTCGCCGCGAATCACATCGCTATAGGGATTGAACGCGCCGAACATCGCGTTGGGCAAAGTCACCTTCCACACGTCGCCCCGGTCCTTGACCCAACCCTTGACGATCTCGGAACCCTTGATTTCGACCTTCTCGCCGGGCGCCGCCTGGTAGACGATGCGCTGCGTGTCGGACGTGCCGCCGCGCGGCGGGTTGATGCGCTCGCGGTAAATGCCGGCGTGGACGGTCACCACGTCGCCCGGCTGGGCCAGATCGGCGGCACGCTGGATCGTGCGCAGGGGCGACGAGGCCGTTCCGGCATTCGTGTCGCTGCCGTTCAAGGCGACGTGCAGCTCCCTGGCCGAAACGATCGCGGGGAAGATCAACAGGAAGGCCAACGACGCCTGGAGTGCCGAAAGCCGACGTGCGCGCGACGCGTTCATGACATGGCTCCTTGAGGATGCAGGCAGCACGTATCGCAAGGGTCTCTGCCACGATAGCAGAACCGCCCGGGGCATGCCAGCCGGGTTGCCGCCGGACTGGCGAACTGCCGACTGCCGATGTCAGGAAGGGCGTTCGCCCAATCCGTCCCGATCAGGTAGAGAATCGGGTCGAGCCGCACCACCTGTCCCGAACAGCAACGCCGCCACGCCGGCCTTGCGGAGTTCATGGATCTGCACGCCCGAGATCTCCAGCCTCGGGTCGAACATGGCGGCACCTCGCGCGTAAAACCCAGCCATCAGCCGCTCACGGACTGCCGGTTGGAGGCTGACGGCCTCGGCGTTAACCGGGGCTGTGTCCATCTCCAACCAGGGGCCACCGATCCGCTAGTAGATGGCAGAACGGTCGCGATCCGTGTTCGCGGGCTATCGGCGAGGAACCACATCGGGGCCAGCCCGTCCTGCCAGTTGTACGCAGCGACCGCCCGCCATAACCGGCAGTGAAAAGCGGGGCGACGAAGGCGCGCCGCTTTTCACGGTCCGCGTTGATGGCGTTGTTAGCCATCACTTTCTGTTGACTCGCCATTCTCAGTGGCCTCTTCTCTGGACAAGAAATCTTCTATACCTTGCCGCCACTGCGTCCAGTTTCGGGCGGTCTTGGCGAAGCTCTCCAAGCTGTCAATGTTGGCATTTGCTTCCACAGCCCGTTCCATCAGCTGGAGTGCAAGGGGTTCGTTTAAGTAGCTCAACCGATTGCGCAGGATGCCTCTAATATAGAGAAGTCTCTGCATGTAAGGCTTGTCTTCTTCCTGCCGCCGCACATTACAAATACCGCCTACCTTTTTCCAAGCGAGTTCGACGGAGTCCTGGGTAGGCTTCCCATTTTCCGTCCTTACATAGGTCTCAGCGGCCGTCTTCATAGCGGCCATGATTTCCTGCACCTCGAACCGGCGCTTGAGCTTCCTTAAAGCCTTTTTCCCATTCTCATTGAGCGAGAAGCCCGGTACTCGCTCCGACCAGTAGTCTGATAGTTGCTCAATTACATGATCGTCGAGCTTGGCAAGGTTTTTTTGCCATTCAAACATCATCTCGATCTGTTCTTTTCGTTCTTGTAGCTCCTTCAGCTGTTGGTGCCGTTTGTCGAGGACAGTCGTGTCGTTCAACTTTCTGTCCAACTTACCGGCATTACAGTCTTTACAGGACGTGATCAAGTTAAGGATATCGTGCGCGCCACCTTTTGCGACCGGATCTATGTGGTCCACTTCAAGGAGTACATCTGGCGCTTTACGGCCACAGTATTGGCACGTAAACGAATCGCGCTTGAACACCTCAAAGCGCACCTTCTTCGATATGCCTTTTCTGGGCTTCATTCCTGCGATGTCTAACGATAAAGCTCAGGAGCGGCGGCCGCGCCGAGAGCCCTGAACTCACGAAAAACCGGTATCGCGGCCGCCGTCTGCTGCAGCGACTTGTTAGCCGGCGACACGGGCACGCTGATCTTGAACCTCCACGAGAATGCCTTCGAGCAATGGCACCAAGCCATTCAGTAGCGAGGAGTAATCGAAGCTGTCTCCGCGCTGGCTCGTTGCATGGGCCAGACGCTTATTGATTGTCCAACAGGGTGTGTTGGCGGTTCGATTGTCGCCGTAGTGCTGTCGCAGGGTGTTCAAGCCTTGGGGCTGAAACCCCGGCAATAGTGTCTGAAGGTTGATGTCGTCCGGCTGGGAACCGCGGGACAAGAGGATATCAGCCAACTGCCTTGTGTGGAGAATCGCACTTTCGGTGACTGCGTTCTTCACGTACCAGGACAGATCGGCATATTCCTGGTTGCCATTCGCGAGGAGGCTACACATCTTACGGAACATCATGACTTCGTAGTCGAACACCACCCATCGGGAATCGGTTCCAGTTGGGCGACTCATAACATTGCCTCCCGGTGGCTCGCCCTGGCGAGATCAAACAAGAAGCGTGTAGAGCAGAGAGAACACGGAGCCCGAAACTGATCCAGCGATGACCAGCAAGACCGAGCAACCCGCCCGGTCCAACGCTGATCCCTCTTTCCCAGCCCAGTTTTCGATAGGCTCGCCCCAACGAATGAGGAAATGCTGAGCCATGAGGTTCAGTTTATGGCGAACGATCGCGTCAGTCGAGTTGATCATCGCCGCGCCGAAGGCGTCGGAGAATTGTTGGGATGGCTTCGCGAGGTTGGCTCGAGCTTTTTCCAGGGTGTCGCGCAGGTCCCGCCGCAGAACCCGGTACGTCTTGGCAAACTGCGGCCGAGTGTGGCAGTTGTTGCAGATATCAGCCAATTGAAGCTTGCTTGCGGCGATCAATTCTTCTTCGTGCTGGCGAATCAGCAACTGTTCGTGCTCCGCCAGCGCGGCAACGATGCGATCATCTAACCTTGGCCAACCATCCGAGCGATCTACCACGATGGTCCTCCGCCTCCGCCGGCTAACTTACCCTGTATCACGACTTCCAGCGGTCTCAGTATAGTGGGGCCACACTGACTTCGTCAAGCGGGTGGCAAGAGTCTCCCCTTCCGGAGCGGTTTGTGAAAGGGTAATCGACGGAAGATACAGCGAGGAAAGCGCTTGCCGATTGTCCGCCCTCGGATTGTTCTAACTCTCGGTTTTCGCCATACACTTCGCGATGTGGCATATCCTGTCACCTTAAGGCCAAGGACGACCGGGTTGGATTCGGCTGCGTCGCTGGGTTCATCGCTGGACATTCAGCAGCCCTTCGAGGGCCTTTTCGATCATGTCCGGTCGGGCCAGCCCTTGCCGCCACGGGCGCGGTATTCCCGACTCGCCCCAGAAGGCGCCGGCAAGCTGTCCGCAGACGGCCCCGGTGGTGTCGGCGTCGTCGCCGAGATTGACGGCCCGCAGGACCGCCTCGCGAAAGTCCCTGGCATCGTGGAAGGCCCACAGGGCGGCCTCGAGGCTCTGGACCACGTACCCGGAGCCGACGATTGCCGGCGGTTGCTTTTCCCGGAAGCTGCCCGAGGCAACCGCCTCGATCTCGGGGTGCAGGGGGTGGATACGCTTGAGTTGGCGCAGGGGCTTCCACCTGGCGTCCAGCACCTCGTGGCGGTCGATCCCGTGGATCAGCGCGCACAGGACCAGCCCCAGGTACGCACAGGCCGACAGGCACTGCGGGCTGGCATGGGTCACCCGGCTCGAGTCGATCAAATAGGAGACGAGTGTTTCGAGGTTGTCGGGGAAGAGATGGGCGAAGCGGATAGGCACCGGGGCCAGTCGCATGATCGACCCGTTGCCGCTTGCCCGTTCCGACGTCTCTCCCGCGGTCTGGGCGTTGCCCGTCTCGGCGAAGCGCCGCAGCGCGTTTTGCGTGGTGATGCCGATGTCGAAGCACCGGCCGTTGACCGAGTACTGGCCCTTGCGCCACCAGGCCAGATAGCGGCGGGCCTGGTCGTCGAGATTCCAGCCGGCGCTGGCGATGCTGTCGGCCAGGGCCAAGGCCATGCTCGAATCGTCGGTCCACTCGCCCGGCGCCAGACGGTGGGGACCGCCTGCACGAAAGTCGGTGACCTCGGGGAAGGTGCCCGGCGACTTGAACTCGACCGCGGCGCCCAGGGCATCGCCGATGGCGAGGCCCAGTAAGGTCCCACGTTGGCGATCGGCGGATAGCATGACGACATGACCCTCGCTGGCTTGGAGGAAAGCGTGTTCCGTCGGACCGGCTCCACGTGCTCGGTGGTCTTGGTCATTTCGCGCTCGGGGCCGGCTTCCGCGGGGCACTCCGGCCGATTCCGGCAGGACACCGGCGCTGGGCCGCCAGCGCCTCTTCCATCTCGGCGATCATTTGATCCCGCAATTCGGGCGGCTCCACCACGTGCGCGTACTTGCCGAAGCTCATGATCCACCGCTGGATCTCCTCGGTCCCATCGACCGTGAACTCGGCAATCAGGCTGCCATCGCGCTGTTTGCTCAGCTTCTGGCTCGGGTGCCAGGTTGCCTCTTCGACGTACCGGGCGACGGCGGGCAGGAAGCGAACCTTGACGCACACTGCTTCGTCGCCGTGATAGACCCCGAACGACTTGGACAGGTGCCGCTGGAGGTCGAAATCGTCGGGCAGCTCGAACCGCTGGTCCTTCAGTTCCGCCGCCTCGATGCGATCGACTTTCCAGTGGCAGATGTCGTCGTGGCGGCGGGGCCGGCCGACCAGGTAGAGCGCGCCGCGATGGTAGGCCAGCCCGTAGGGATACACGGTGTAGGTCACCGGCTCGGTCGCCCGAAGCGCCTGGTAGGTCAGCGCGACGGCCCGACGGTCCTCGATGCCCAGCATCAGCACGTCGACGAGGTCGGCCTTCTTCGAGTAGTCGTGCGTGCCGATCATCGTCTGGCAGAACATCGCGGCAAACTTGTCGAGGTAGTCGAGCGGCACGGGTTCGAGCACGGCCCGGATCTTTCTGAACGCCTGGCGGGCGGCCTGCCAGAACATCGTTCCCATCAAGGGCTCGAGGAGACGGCGGCCGAGGTACAGTGCCGCGGCCTCGTCCCAAGTGAAGGTCAGCTCGGCAGGTGGCTTGACCGACTCGAGGCGCCACGTCTTTCGCCCGAACTCGCCGACGACCTCCCGGAGCGGAAACCCCGCGGCCTGGAACGTCTCGAGGTCGCGGCGGATCGTCTTGATGCTGACCCCCGCCTCCTGGGCCAATTCACTGACCGTGGCTCCATACTTTCTGGCGGCCAGGGTCCGCAGGAGGATCCACTGCCGGACGAGGGGCGATTCGTGGTTCACGGTGCTACCCGCTTGTTCGAGGCACTGCCGCAACAGCATTCGAGCATACACAAACCCCTCGCTCGTACAAGCCGCTGGTCCCACACTTTTGCCCCTCTCGGTGGTGCAAACAGGTAACCGCATGTCGGCTTCATGCGGGGTCGGCAAACGCCGCGACATGGCACACCTGGCCGCCGTAGACCAGGGCGGTGCCGACGAGGCGATCCCCGGCAATCTCCAACTCCTCACCCAACCCCAGCGCGCTTGGACGGGGCCGCACCGACGCTGCGACGCGGTCGAGAAACGCCTTTGCCGACTTGCCGCCGGCTGCTCGGCGTTTGCGGGCGTCGCCCAGGGCATCGAACAAGTAGGCGTCCCGCAGGCGGTTCCACATGGCCCGAAACGTTGCGGGCGAACCGAACAAGTCCATGCCGATGACGTGCGTTCCCTCGGCCACCAGCACGCCCGCGGTCTCGTCCGGCAACGAAAACTGCTGCCGGTACTCGTCGAGACGCTTCTCCGAGGCCACGAACCCATCGATCAACGATGCCGTCTCCGACGTGGCGCGGACTTTGTTCAAGCACGTTTCGACTTCATCCCATACCTCGCGCTGGTCGCTCTCGGCGCGGCCGCTTGCGGCGCGGTTTCGCTGCACGGCCTTGATTTTTTTGCTCCGTAGCGACGGCGGGGCACAGAACCGCGACTCGAAGTGCCGCGACCGGTAACGCCAGCGCCCGGCCTCGACGCAACTGACCGGCACAATGAACTTCGTTCCCGCGGCCACCAGGACCGTGACGTTGACGACCCGGTTCTGCTTCGCGCCGATGAGGATCTCCCCCTCGGGGATCAGCACCGGCCGGTCTGCCTTGTTCGTCACCGCCAAATGGGGAACGCTTCCGGCCTCGCTGACCTCCTCGACCCCGGCTTGGCCCGATTCGATGGCGCTGGCGAGAAGCATGTACGGCGGATCGTGAGGATGCTTCCAGGAGAGTGGGAACATGGTGCGATTGTGATGATGCAGCGGCTTGCCGACGCACAGGTCGGCGAACAAGTCGGCGCCAGTCGCCGCGCCCGAACCCCCGGGGGTTTTGGCGGGCGTGGCAGACGCTTGAGACTCTTGCTGTACCGGCTTCGATCGACCGCGCTTCGTGGACATTTGCGTCTCCTTCAACGTGGCGGTTCCAACGGTTTGTGCCAGGCCGATTCGTCCCGCGCAACCCCTGGGAGCACCGGCCGAATCGCTGCGAAGCGACCTTGGAAAACCGCGTGCTTTGGCGTCGGGCCCTCTGTCTGCTTCCAATGATACCACGAGGGTTGGTCAGATCGTGGGCAACCCATACGTGCGTTCAGTTGTCGCGGTTCGCCGGCAACTCCAGCCGAGCGATCCACCACGCCGCCGAAAGGCGCGTAGGCGAGGCCGAAGGAGCCGCTCTTGCTGCGGGATGGCGTATGGAGCGCCGGCGGGTTATTCGGCCGGCTGGGGTGGCTTTTCGCGCGCCAGTCGGCGGATCGTCGCATAGAAGACCGGCGTGAAGAACAGGCCGAACAGGGTCACGCCGATCATGCCGCTGAAGACGGCCACGCCCAGCGCCACGCGCATCTCGGCCCCCGCCCCCTTGGCCAGAACCAACGGCATCACGCCGAGGATGAACGCGAAGGAGGTCATGAGGATGGGGCGAAGCCGCAGCCGGCACGCCTCGACGGCGGCTTCTACCCGGTCGAGCCCCTGCGCCTGGCGCTGCTTGGCGAATTCGACGATGAGGATCGCATTCTTGGCCGCCAGCCCGATCAGCACCACCAGGCCGATCTGGGTGAAGATGTTGTTGTCGAGCCCCACGAGCCACACCCCGGCCAGAGCCGCCAGGATGCACATCGGCACGATCAGCACGATGGCCAACGGCAGCGACCAGCTCTCGTACTGGGCGGCCAGCACCATGAACACGAAGAGCACGCACAAGGGGAAGATCCACTTGGCCAACTGGTCCTTCTCGGCCAGAAGCTGCTGGAACGAGAGGTCGGTCCACGCGATGCCCATCGTCGAGGGCAGGTTCTCGTCGGCCAAACGGTCCATGATCGCGATCGCCTGGCGCGAGCTGGTCCCCGGGGCCACGCCCCCGTTGATCTCCGCCGAGGGCATCAGGCTATAGTGATTGACCACGGCGGGCCCGGTGTCGTTCTTGACGGCCAGCAACGTGCGCAAGGGCACGATCTTGCCCTGGGCATTGCGGACCTCGAGCCGGCCGATGTCTTCCTCGCGCACGCGGAATGGCGCGTCGGCCTGGACGTTGACCTGCCAGTTGCGGTTCAACAGCGTGATGTCGTTCACGTAGTACCCGCCCAGGTAGGCCTGGAGCGCCAGGTTCACGTCGTTCAACGAGACGCCCTGGGCCTTGGCCTTGTCGCGGTCGATTTCCAAGAAGAGCTGAGGTTGGCGGACGGAGAAGCTGGTGAAGAGTCCTGCCAGGCGCGGGTCGCGATTGCCCACGTCGGCGAGGTTCTGGGTCGCGCCCTGAAGCGCGCGGTAGCCTGCTCCCCGGCGGTCCTGCACGTGCAGCTTGAAGCCGCTGGTCGTGCCCAGGCCGTCGATGGGCGGGGCGCCGAAGACGGCGATCTGGGCGCCGAGTATTTCGTGGTAGGCCGCGCGGAGTCTTGCCGCGACGGCCTTCAGGCTGCGATCGGGATCGCCCTTGCGCTGTTCAAACGGGTCGAGGCTCACGAACATCCCGCCCACGTTGCTCAGGTTCGTGCTCAACAAGATCGAATAGCCGGGCACCTCGATCGTGTGGGCGACACCGGGCGTCTTGCGCGCGATCTGGCTCATCTGGCGGACCACGGCGTCGGTGCGTTCGAGGCTCGATCCGTCGGGCAACTGGGCGTTGACGACCAGATACCCCTTGTCTTGCTCGGGGATGAAGCCCTGGGGCACGGCGCGGAAACTCAGGTACGTCAGGCCGAGGAACCCCACGTATAGGAACAGCACGACGGCGCCGGCGCGCAACAGGCCGCGCACCACGCGGCCGTATCCGCCCGTGAGCACGTCGAACACGCGGTTGAATCCCCGGAAGAGGCCTCCGAGCACGGCGTTGACCGCGGGGCTGGCGAGCCATCCCGCCGCCGCGCCGGCGGCGAAAAGCCCCAGGCGCACGGCCCAGATCGCGGCCGAGTGGGCAGCCTGGCCTGGCGACTCGCCGTGCCCCGCAAGCCCCAGCCCGAACCAGCCGGCCACGGTGCTCTCGAGGAGCCGGTAGGCCACCAGCCCGAAGATCAGCGCCAAACCCAAGGGGGGCAGGGCCTCGCGCTTTTCGCCGGGCCGGTGGGGCTTGATCAGCGTGACGGCCCGGGCCGGGGCCATGGTCAGGGCGTTCATTGCTGAGATGATCGTCGAGGCGGCGATCGTCAGCGCGAACTGGCGGTAGAACTGCCCGCTGATGCCCGCCAGGAACGCCGTCGGAATGAACACCGACGAAAGGACCAGCGTGATGGCGATCACCGGGCCGGTGATCTCGTCCATGGCCTTGATCGTCGCCTCGCGGGGCGGGAGCCCCTTGGCCATCCACCGCTCGATGTTCTCGACAACCACGATCGCGTCGTCGACCACGATCCCGATCGCCAGCACCAGCCCGAAAAGCGACAAATTGTTGAGCGAAAACCCGAGCATCGCCATGACGAAGAACGTGCCGACCAGCGAGACGGGCACGTCGATCATCGGCAGCAGGGTCGCCCGCCAGTCCTGCAGGAACACGAGCACCACGACGAACACCAACACGAAGGCCTCGAACAGCGTCTTGTAGACCTCGTGGACCGATTCGTCGATGAAGACCGTCGTGTCGTGGTAGATCTCGTGTTTCACGCCCGGGGGGAACTTGGTCTTTAGCTCGTCCATTTTGGCGTAGACGGCCCGGGCGGTCTCCAGCGCGTTCTCGCCGGGCTGCTGGAAGACGGCCAGGGTGACGGCCGGCCGGCCGTCGACGTAGCTGTTGACGTCGTAGTTCTTGGCCCCCAGCTCGATGCCTTTCTGGCTCTCCTTGCCCGTGGCGTCGTACTGCGTGTCGCGGACCACGTCGCGCAGGTACACGTTCCGCCCGTCGGCGCCCGTCTTCACCACGATCGCGGCGAACTGATCCTCGGTGGTCAGGCGGCCCTGGGTGTTGATCGGCAGTTGGAAGGCGAGGTTCGAGCCCGGCGGGACGGGCGGCTGGCCGAGCCGTCCGGCGGCCACCTGCACGTTCTGCTCGCGGATGGCATTGATCACGTCGGCGGCCGTCATGTCGCGCGACGCGAGCTTCTCGGGGTCCAGCCAGATCCTCATGCTGTAGTCGCGCGAGCCGAGGAACGCCACGTCGCCCACTCCCTTGATCCGCGCCAGCTCGTCGCGCACCTCGGTCAGGGCATAGTTGCTCAGGTACAACTGGTTGTAGGTGCCGTCGGGCGACAAGAGGTTCACGCACAAGAGGATCGCCGGCGACTTCTTCTTCGTCACCACGCCCTGGCGCCGCACTTCCTCGGGCAGCTTGGCCTCGGCGATGGCCACGCGGTTCTGCACGAGCACCTGGGCCATGTCGAGGTCGGTCCCCAGGGCGAATGTCACATCGAGGTACATCTGACCGTCGTTCGTGCACCGCGACGCCATGTAGAGCATCCCCTCGACGCCGTTGACCTCCTGCTCGATGGGCGTCGCCACGGTCTCGGCCACGGTCTTCGCGTTGGCCCCGGGATACACGGCCGAGACCTGGATCACCGGCGGCGTGACCTCCGGGTACTGGGCGACGGGCAGCTTGGCCAGCGCCACCAGCCCCACAATCACGATCACCAGCGACAAGACCGTGGCAAAGACCGGACGATCGACGAAGAATCGCGCGAACATGAAGGACCCTGTAGCTCGAAACCCGGTCTTCCCACCGGCAAGTGCCGCACGTCTCGCTTTCCGGTTACCGTCGGACCTCCGTCTCCTCCCGCAGTGCAGCCGAACGGGCCGGCTCCTGCGGGACCGGCTCGACCGGGTACAGCAGGCGCGCCCGCTGGATGCCCTCGACGATGATCCACTCGTCGGGCTTCAGCTCGGGCTCGGCGCCAAGCACGATGCGCATCCCGTCGTCCAACAGGCGTCCCAACCGCACATTCCGCCGCTGAACCACGTTCTTCTCGTCGACCACGAGCAGGTACTTGCGGTCCTGGTCGGTGTTGACCGCCGTGTCGGGCACGAGCGTTGCCGGGTACTTGTCGCTGACGGGAATGCGCACCCGTACCCGCGACCCGGGCGTCAACAGCCTCTTGGGGTCTTGCACCACGCCTCGGACCTCGATCGTGCCCGTGCTGGGGTCGACCTTGTTGTCGGCGAAGTCGAGAAGGCCCTGGTGCGGATAGCCCTCGTCGGTGTCGAGCCCAAAACGGAAGGGGACCTTCTCCTCGCGCACCGGGGCCGCGGCCTTGTCGCCCAAATGCGCGCGCCGCGACTTCTGGTATCGCTGGAGCGAACGCTCGTCCACCGAGAAATAGACGTACAGCGGATCGAGGGCCACGATGGTCGTCAGTACGGGATCGCTCCCCCCCGCGTTGACGAGGTTCCCCTCGGTCAATTGGGCCCGGCCGATGCGCCCGCCGATCTCGGCCGTCACCCGCGAGTATTCGAGGTCCAACCGGAACCGCTCGACTTCCTGCATCTTGGCGGCGATCCGAGCATCGTACGAGAGCACGTCGGCTTCGACCTTCTCGAACTCCTGTTGCGAGACCGCCCGCTTCTGTACCAGCTCCCGGTAACGCTCCCGTTCCTTGGCGGCGGCGTACTTCTGGGCTTCCAGGGCTTTGGCCTGGGCAAGTGCCTCGTCGATCATCACCTGGAACGGCCGAGGATCAAGTTCGAAGAGCAACTGGTTCTTCTCGACGATCTGGCCGTCGGTGAAGTGAATCCTCTTGATATGCCCACGCACGCGGCTGCGCACCTCGACGGTCTGCGACGCCTGAAGCCAGCCGCGGTAGTCGTCTTCGTCGACCAGTTCCCGGATCACGGGGTGGCTGACCGCGACCTTCGGGGGCGAGGGCTCAGGCCCGACGACCGCCGGCCCGCAACCAGCCACCAAAGCCATCACGAACGCTGCTGCCAACCCTTCAGGCCGGGCGGGAACACGCATAAGAACATCCCTCGAAGGTTGTCGGGCGTGCCGGGATACAGCCTCGTATTCGTGTTTCGGCCGAAATTCCGCTTGCTGCCTCGCCAATGCTGCCCTGCGTGCCCGAAACGGCGGAAACTGGACGCGATGTGTCCGACCTTGACGGCCGTATCGACCCCCCAGGGTGCTGACACCGCCACCTTGATGCGCGTCAAAGAGGATGCCCTTCTGGGACACCCGGCCTACCTCTTCGGGGTTAAATGCCTTACGCGGTCATTTCCTTGCACCCGGCTGGCCTCCGGCTCAACCGTGGTCTTTGCCCCCAGAACATCCACACGTGGGGAGCGATTTCGGCGTCAAACGGCAAGCATCGCCTTGTCATGTGTCGCGCCGAGCCGGAGAATTACAAGAATCCGGCGCGATGCGCGTGGCTGTCCTACGCGTTCAGACCGCAACCGCCACCGCCAGGATAACCCCGGCGGTGGCGGTTACGGTTTGAGATGGTCCTGATCCAGGTTTCCATAGTTCATACCCCCCCATGGATGCTCACCAAAAGGTCCTTCTTGTCGACGCGGGCTCTGGGTTTTACCGGGTGGCCCGATACCCCCTAGGCGATTTCTTCGGACCGGTGGATCTCGGCCTGCACTTGGCCGGGCGATACAACAGCCTCAACTTCGGCGTCGGGCTTCTGGCTGGCTCGATCCTTCCCGGGTCGAACCGCCTGATCTTCACCGGGTTCTCGACCAATTGGGGCGGATTCTACGTCTCGACGATGGGTGGGGCGGGACTGGTGTTCGACAACCTCGGCATCAACCTCGTCTCGCTCGTCGGCAAGGCCCCTACCCCCTCGATCCTCTACCTCAACCGTACCCACGGCGAGGAGATCGAGGTCCGCATCGAACCGGTCGAGGTCCACAAGGTCTGGCGCAACGGCCGCGGCGGAGTGTACTCGCTATTGGACCACGTGTTCGAGCGGTTCGGCGGGCAGTATCAAACCGACCCGCGGATCCTGGCCACGGGCCCTGCCGCCGAGACCACCGATTTCGGCAGCATCGTCTCCGTGCCCATCGCCGATGGCAAGCTGAGCACGGTCGATACGTGGGCGGGCCGGGGCGGCTTCGGCAGCAAGATGCTCCAGCAGCACGGCATCGCCGCGGTGATCTACGGCGGCACGTTCGTCGACGAGGACTTCCGCGACCGCAAGGTGGCCGACCAGTGGTTTCAGGATAAGTACAACAAGAAGCTCAGCGCCAAGGACTTCGAGGCCACGGTCAAGTACCGATACGACCCCAAGTTCGAGACCGGCGGCACCTTCGGCGTGAACTACGCCACGATGGGGGGCCGCGTGCTGGCCTTCAACTACCGCACGATCTATCTCGACGAGGCCGAGCGCCTCGAACTGCACCAAAAGTTCGTCGTCGAGCACTACCTCCGCCAGTTCAACGAAGAGACGATCGCCGCCAAGCAACAACACATCTGCGGCGAGCCGTGTCCCGCGGTCTGCAAGAAGACTAATGGCCCCTTCAAGAAGGACTACGAGCCCTATCAGACCATGGGCCCGTTATGCGGCATTTTCGACCAGCGCGCGGCCGAGAAGCTCAACCACCGCGCCGACGCCTACGGGTTCGACGCGATTTCGGTCGGCGGTGTCCTCGCTTGGCTATTGGACTGTCTCGACCAGGGCGTGCTCGCGCCGGACGAACTGGGCGTCGCCTCGCGACCGGCCTTCTCGCCCGCCGGCTTCGCCATCGAGGCCGATTCGATGCACAACGCCGAGTTGGGCTGCGCGCTATTGGACGGAATCGTCCAGCGCCGCGGCCGGCTCGACCTGAGCGAAGGCGCCCGCAAACTCGCGCGCCGCTGGGCCCGCGATAAAGGCAAGCAGGTGCTCGACCCCTTCGTCTATGTGGCCTTCGCCCGAAAAGGCTGGATCGTCCCCAACCAGTACTGGACCCCCGGGGCCCTCTCGCCCATGCCCATCATGGGCAAATACTACATGTACTACGGCAACGACTTCCTCCCTCCGCGCAGCCTGGGCCGGATCAATGCCGAGCGGTTCCGCAACGAGTTGGTCATGGACAACCTCGGCGCGTGCCGCTTCCACCGTCTCTGGGCCGAGGAGATGCTGCCGGAGATCATAGGCGCTTTGTTCGGCAAGAAGGACGAGTACCTCAGCCGCATCGCCGTGACGGCCAGCCGCATCAACAGCCGCAACTCGTCGATCTTCTGGGAATCCGAGCGGAACGCCGATTGCGTGTACACCTTTCTGCGCCGGCAGCGCGAGGTCGAGAACAACACCCGCCCCGAGCTACTGGCCTGGCTCGACAAGTTCCATCGCGACCGGCGCGAGGCGGCGCTGGAGTTCTGGTACGAGGTCCACAAGGGAATCCACGAGTCGCTGCGCGAGTTCTGATCTCGTGTCGCCGGCCCTTGGGGCCCAATCCTCGGCCATCAGACGCCGAACTCCTCCGGCGCGATCGCAAGCGCCTGGCCCTTGGCCAGGGCCTCGTTGACCTTGTGGACGACCACCTCGGTGCGGAAGGCTTCGTCGGCCGGGCAGTGGAGCTTCGCCTTGCCGCGCACCGCGTCGAAGAAGTTCTCCAGGTGAGGCTGATGGAGCGGCTTGTCGAGCACCACGGGCAGGTCGTAGGGCACGACAATGCCCGTCTCGCGCACGTGGACTTCTTCGCTCGTGGCCGGCTTGGTGGCCGGTTCGTCGCGCGCGGCAAGGTACCCGGCGCGCACCCACGGGTCCCAGTCGGCCGCGTGAGCCTCGCGGAAGACCTTGGTCCACTTCGGGTTCTCGGAAATGCGGATCGAGCCGTCGGCGCCCATGAAGTGCTCGACGCTCGATTCGCCCCCGCCGCTGGTGGTCGTCTGGACCTCGAACACCGCCCGAACCGTGCCGCCCGGCGTGCCGTACTCGACGATCGCGGTGACGTTGTCGGCCCACTGGTGGTCGCGGTAGTAGTCCACCCCGCCGACGGCCACGACCGACTTGGGCGCCGCGCCGAGGAACCAGCCCGCCACATCGGCCTGATGGGCGCCGAAGTCGAAGAACGGCCCGCCGCCGAGCCGCTTGAAGAACCGCCAATTGCGCAGCTCGTGCATGCTCGCGTAGCCGTACCGTTTGAGTTCGTCGTCGCGCATGGCGAACTTCTTGGGCCAACCGGCGTCGTCGCGCACCGGGTGGAACCACCGGCCGCCGACGTGCGTCAGCCGGCCCGTGAGCTTCGCCTTCTCCAGCAGGTTCTCCCGAACGTGCCGGTAGCGCGGGTTGCTGCGGCGCTGGTAGCCGATCTGGAGCAGCCGGCCCGACTGGCGCATCGTGCGGACCATCGACCGGGCCGCATCGAGCGTGGTGGCCATCGCCTTCTCGCAGTACACGTGCAACCCCGCCTGGAGGCAAGCGTTGGTGTGCTCGGCGTGAAGGAAGTCGGGCGTCGCGATGATCGCGGCTTGAAGGTCCTTCTCCTTGGCCAGCATCTCGCGGTAGTCGGCGTAATCGGCCGCCTGTTGCTTGTGCGCTTCGAGGATATTGACGGCCGCTCGGCGCGCGTACCTCCAGATGTCGCACACCGCGCGGATCCGCACCCCCGGAATCGCCACCGCGGCATTCAGCAGGGCCCGGCCTTGCACGCCCGCGCCGACCAGCGCCACATGGATCGCGTCGTTGGCCGCCGCGGCCGGGGCCGGCTGCGACTCGGCCGCTCGAACCTGTCCCAAGATGAACCCCGCGCCGGCGGCAATCCCGGCCTCGAAGAACTCACGACGTTGCATGGTCGCCTTTCACTTCGATGGATTCCGTTCGATCTGCCTGGCCAGGAACACCAAGAGGTCCTCGATCAACGTCTCGCCGTGTTCCGACTCGACGAGATTGCAGCACACGTAGACCAGGCGTCCGCCCTTCGGTTCGCTCGCGCGGTGTTCGACGTACGCGACCGCGTCGCCGTACGATTTCCCTCGGTCGTCGCGAAGCTCGATCAGGGGGACGACGCGATCTTCGGGCGACAGTTCCGATCGCACGAAGGGACGCCATCGCAATTCGCCGCTCGTGGGGAAGGGAATACTCGCCGGAACGCGCGGCAGGTGGTTCCCGAGCTTCACGAAACGCAGCTTCGCGCCCTCGGGCGGACGCTCCCAACCGCCGGCCGGCCCGGCCACCGAGAGCGGCAGGCCGAATTTGCCGCTACGGGCCACCGCTTTTCCCGACTCGTTGTAGTGAAACGGCATCGGCCCGGAAGGAAACACCGCCAGCAGCCCGCCCCCGCGAAGATAGCGCAAGAGTCCCTCGTCGACATCGCCACCGCGCGCCGCCGTCTGGCGGTAGTGCTCGTCGCCCGCGTAGAACAACACCGGGTACCGGCGCGCGTCGGCCGCCTGAAGGTCCGCCACCTGCCTGGGCGAAAGCATGGCGGGCTTGACAGGCAGCCGCACCAGCGGCCAGATCGCCGCCGAGCCGGCGTCGGGCAAGACCGCGCTGGGAAACGCGAGTTTCTCGAACTCGGGATTCGCCGCCGTGGCAGGTCCGGCCGACGCAGTCCTCTCCGGCCGCGGGCCCTTGGCCTTGAACTCGGCCGCATACCGGGCCGTCTGCCGCAGGTACCTCTCGCCGAATTCCGCCGAAGGCTCGATCTCGCTCCCTTCGTACCACTCGTTCCACGACGTGATGAGCACCCAGTGCGGGTCGGCCGCGATGGCCTCTTCCCACTGCACGTCGTAAAGCTTCCCGCCGAGGCGGTCGCAGCGAAGCCCCGGCTTGCGGATCTTCGTGTCGTCGTAGCCGGGAATCACGGTGATCGTGCTGATCCGCCCCTGGCCGTCGGCGGTCTTGACCCACCCCGGATAGGTCTGGTGGGCCCACGCCCGGGCCTGGTCGGCGCTCTTGCCCACCAACGAACCGACCGTGTTGTAGGTGTGGATGCCGTCGAAGATCCGCGCGGCAGCCCGGCCCATGTCGTCGCCGAGGAACACCGCGCCGCCCGGGTACTTGCCGCTTACCAGCGAAATCGCCTCGAGCCAGCCGGGCAAGCCGATCTCGCCGAGCGTCCGCCCGTAGACGAACACCACGGGTTTCTTATCGACCGATAGCCACGCGGGATGCTTGCCGTAGCGATTGAGCACATCGAGCAGGTCGGCCGCGGCCGAGGCGGCCTTCTGTGGCCGGGGCACGGTCTCGTAGTAGATCGTCACCTCGAGGCCGGCCCGTTGAGCCGCGTCGAGAAGCAAGGGCATGGCCCGATCGGTCGGCGAGCCCTTGCCCCACCAACTGACGATCCAGCCGTCGATGCCCGACGCCTTGGCCCAGGCGCAGTGCTGGGCGATGAGCTTCGCGTCGTGCGAGTCGTAGGGCCCCAGGGTCGGGAAGTGGGCCACGTTGCCGATTTCCTTCTTCGCCTCATCGACGCGCTGCCAACTCATGCCCAGGCCGCTGCCGCCGGGCACCGCGGGATTGTAGTACCAGGGATAATAGAACGCCAGCACTTTGCGGGGCACGCCCGCATGGCGGACCTTCATCCGCGCGGCCATGGCCTCCAGATCGACCTGGGCACGCGCCGGCGACCACAAGAGGCCGCCCATCATGAGCAGTCCGAAAGCGATTCTGACGATGCGTCGCATGGTAGGGTCTCCAAGGGACCCTTCCGTTGTATCCGGCGCGATCGTCTTCTTCAAGGTGGGAGAGAATCGGGCGGGGGCTCAAGCCGGTGCAGTGAGAACGGACCCCATTTCTGCCCCTCATTCATTTGCCCTGCGATGCCAAGAAAACGCCGCCGGCCCGAAGGGCCGGCCCGTGTCGGTGGCCGGCCCCACCCGAATCCCGGAACACCCCGTGATCCTACAATACACCGATTCCGAGGACGGCATCGACCTCGGCCGCCGTGGGCGCTCGACGCGCGCCGGGCGACAGGCGCGCGCTCATCAGGCGGTCGCCGGTGGCCGCATGGTAGTCGAGAAGCCCCAACTCGTGGCCGATCTCGTGCGCGACGACCGTCAACAGGTCGATGCGCTGGTCAACGCTCCCCTGGCCCGCTTGCGGGAGAGGGGCCGGGGGTGAGGGCGATTGGAAGAACTCCTCGTCCGCGCCCGGCGTCGGATCGACGAACCAGCCATACCCCGCCGCATCGCGGTCGATCGTGATGCGCCCCTGGTCCGCCCAGCCCAACTCCAACCCCGGCAGGTCGGCAATCGAGACGGGCAGGGCGCGGATGCGATCCAGCTCCGTCGCCCCCACCCCGGCGTCGGCCCAGCGCCGAATCGCCTCGTCGACGATCGCCGCGAGTTGGGCATCGGCGAGCGGTTCCGTCGCGATCGCGCCGCCGGCCGGCGCAGCCGCCACGAGCGACTGCGGGGGTCTGGCCCAATCGCCCGCGATCGGCACCGCGTTGGAGACCGCAGCGCTGCACAGGAACTGAATCACCTCCGCCGGCGTGGCCGAGTTCTCGTTCACCAAGTAGAACCGGTTGCCCCGCGGGTCGTACACCCCAACCGTGTCCCGCCCGTCCCCATTCCAGTCGCCCGCAATCGGCCACCAACCCCAGAGGTTCGGCTCATACGAGAAGGTGGTGACCGGGCCCGGTGTAACGGAATTGCGGTTGACCAGATAGAACGCGGCAGGGCAGGGCTTGAACACGCCGACGGTGTCCACCCCATCGCCGTCCCAATCGCCCGCCACCGGCTTCCAGCCCGAGAGGTTCGCGCCGTACGAGAAGGCGATCACCGGCCCGGGCGTGGCCGAGTTCTCGTTGACCAGATAGAACGTGGCCGACTCGGGCGACGACACCGTGGGGGTGTTCGTGCCCGAGTCG